>DATNNZ010000511.1:0-7890 GCA_035601575.1 Chthoniobacterales bacterium | reverse complement strand
GATAACGATGGTCTCGCTCATGCAACTCATCTAAAGACTTGCTGATCTCTTGCAATCGATTCTTTCGATTGAGCAAAGTCGTTTGGGGACAGCTTCGTTTCTTTACTGAAAAGAACGCGGCGGCTAGCGCTCTGAGCGCGTACATTCGCGGTTCGCAAATCTCTGTAGGTCCTCCGTCATTTATCCAAATGAATCTTCCTGGCAAGAGTCTTGCTAGTATGAACCTGCTCTAACGCCTGGATGAAATCACTCCCCCGAAGAACCAGCTATAGCTTAAACTCCAACAGTTGCTTTCTGCATCGCCGATCATGCGGATCGCGCACTGAATTATCGTTGGCGCCTGAGGCCCGCAACCGGGATGAGTGCATACCGGCCTTATTGCGTACGTTTCCGAGGACTTTTCATTTGCGTAGGATAAACGACGCTCCGGCAGCTGGACAGAAAGTGGAATTGCTCTGGCGAAGCGCCCGGGCCTTATCTTGAGAATCTTGCGATGTGGATTGTTGCGTTAGCGCTCCGGCGTCCGTACACCTTCATCGTCGTTGGGATTCTTATTATCTTGCTGGGCATTTTCTCCATTGTCCGCACTCCCAAGGACATTTTTCCGGACATCAATATCCCGGTCATCGCAGTGATCTGGAATTATTCAGGGCTGCCGGCGGAAGAGATGGAAAAGCACATCGTCTCGGTAACCGAACGGGGGCTAACCACGATCGTCAACGATATCGAGCATATCGAGTCTAACTGCTACAGTGGAATCGCGGTGGTAAAAATTTACCTGCAGCCGAATGCGAACGTGCCGATCGGGCTTGCTCAGGTTGCAGCAGTTTCACAGACCGCGATCAAACAGCTACCACCTGGCTCGACCCCGCCGCTTATCCTCAGCTTTAGCGCTTCCAACGTTCCGGTGCTACGTCTAGGGCTGAGCGGCAGCACGTTGTCGGAACAGCAGCTCAACGATCTTGCTTTGAACTTTCTGCGGGTTCAACTAATCACGGTCCCAGGCGCGGCGATCCCGTATCCGTATGGCGGAAAACAGCGCGTGGTTTCGATCGATATCAATAACCGGGAACTGCAGGCGCGAGGTTTTGCCCCGACCGACGTGGTAAACGCGATCACCTCGCAAAACGTCATCCTGCCATTTGGCACGGAAAAGATCGGGATCCAGGAATTCAGTGTTGGACTGAACGCCAGCCCTCGCACCATCCAAGAGATGGCAGATTTCCCCATCCGGACAGTCAACGGAATCACCACCTATGTGCGAGATGTGGCGAGCGTCCGGGATGGATTTACCCCGCAAACCAACATTGTCCGGTTCGATGGCCTTCGGGCAACGATGTTACAGATCCAAAAGAATGGGAAAGCGTCGACACTCGATATCGTAAATGGCATCAAAGCGTTGCTCGAACGGCTCCGGCCGACTTATCCGGAAGGTTTGAAAATTGATTTGCTGACCGATCAATCAATTTTCGTGACCAGCGCGATTGAGGGTGTCATTCGCGAAGCGGTGATCGCTGCCTGTCTTACCGCCCTCATGATCTTGCTGTTCCTTGGCAGTTGGCGGAGCACCGTGATTATTGCGATCTCGATTCCGCTCTCGATTCTCTCCTCGATCATTGTCCTTTCGGCGCTGGGCGAAACTATCAATATCATGACGTTAGGTGGTCTCGCGCTCGCCGTTGGTATTCTGGTCGATGACGCTACGGTCGAGATCGAGAACGTGAACCGCAACCTGGACGAAGGGAAGCCGGTCGAAAAGGCGATCCTGGATGGAGCGTCTCAGATTGCTGTTCCCGCCTTCGTTTCGACGCTCTGTATCTGTATCGTCTTCGTACCGATCTTCTTCCTCAGCGGCACGGCCAAATATCTCTTCACGCCTTTGGCTGAAGCAGTGATATTCGCCATGCTGGCCTCCTATTTCCTGTCACGCACGTTAGTGCCGACCTTGGCCAAATATCTTCTGGTTGCTCAGACACCGCATTTACACGGAGCTGACCCGACTCGCCGGCGCCAATCGATCATGGGCGCATTTGGCGGCATCTACGATCTTTTCAATCAAAGGTTTGAGCGGTTCCGGGAAGGCTACCGCGATCTCCTGTCGGTTGCGTTGCGCCACACCCCAATCGTCTTTTTCCTGTTCATCGGATTCACGGCAGGATCAATGTGCTTGGTGCCTTGGCTCGGTCAGGACTTTTTCCCCAGTGTCGACGCCGGTCAGTTCAATCTCCATGTGCGGGCGCAGGCAATGAAGACCTTTACAAGCGACGAGTCATCTCCGCGCAGGACTTCGATAACGCCAACGGCGACTTGAAAGTGAAACAGGCAACGGTGAACGCCGATCAAGCCGACGTAAACCGGCTACAGGCACTGCAAGAGTTTAAGATCGTTCGTGCTCCCTTTGACGGAATCATCACTGTGCGGAGTACGGACATTGGCGCCTACGTCCCGGCCGGGACTGGCACGCAACTGTTTCGGATCGCTCAGATTAACCCGCTCCGGGTCTACCTCAATGTCCCACAAAACTACGCACTTTTTGTGAAAAAAGGAGTGCCGAGCGACCTGAGTCTAGCCGAGTTTCCTGGACGAAAGTTCCCGGCCCAGGTAACACGAACCGCAGGAGCTATCGACCCAACCTCGCGAACTTTGCTCACCGAGATGAGTGTTCCCAACGAAAACGGCGAACTTTTTCCGGGTGCTTTTGTGCAAATCACTCTCAAACTGGAAACCAAAACCAACAGCCTAGTGATCCCATCGAACACTCTTCTTTTTCGATCAGATGGAACTACGGTGGGTGTAGTAAAACCTGACGGGAACGTCGAGATCCGGAAGATTGTTATCACCCGAGATCTTGGCTCCAAACTGGAGGTAGCAGAGGGACTCACGGAGAATGAACAATTGATCGTGAATCCCTCCGATGGTTTAGCCGAAGGAATGACGGTGAAGGTAGCGACTCCGAAGAAACCTACCGCCATAGCCCGAGCATCGGCGGTTGCTTCCCAATCAAAGCAACCGCCGTGAGGCTACCCTCGGATCGAAGGACCCTATCGCCACTCCTTCGAAATTCTTACTGGTCGTTCCCTTGAGTGAGATTGCCGCTTCCGAACTGGCCAACGAGAACGCTATGGCTAAAGCTACCGAAATCGGTTGGCGCAAGAACCAAACCCCAAGGAGCATTAAGCAGGGGCCCGGTTTGCAGGCGTTGCAACAGCTGGCCATCCGACGCAAAGACATCCACAGCACCAAGGTCAGGATCCAAGTTCACAAAATTCTTTGCCTGATTTTGTTGGGCAAAAGACCTGATCGGTCTCTTGATACTGCTGAGCAAACGAAGTGAGCGGCGTGAGAGTTGCGCCGGCCATCATGAAGGCAAGGCATCGGCGCCGCAAAAAGAACCAGATGAGAAGACTGCGTTTTGTCATAGATACTTTATTTTGAGTTGTGTTAACTGCGACTTCTTCAGAGTAACGCGCGCGCCAGCGTCGCGTCGTCCACTGAGATCGGCGGTAGTAGACACTAGGTAGGAAAGCTCCGTCGTTTTTTGTTCCAGTTGCCGTACTCGCTGTCTCAACGGTTAGCGATTGGTAACGCGATACGTCCCAGTAGCCAGCGCACGAGGTCAACCAACAGATAATAGGTCGCGAACTCTATGGACTCAGGTACGCCGGTCACGTCGCAGCACCAAGCTGACGGATCGAAGTTCAGCATAACAATTGCAGACCGCACGCAAGGGAATGCTTATTAGCTTGGATTTCGCATCCAAAAAGCCGCAAAATCCGGAATGTCTGCCGCCAAATCGTTTTACGTAGTCCGAGAGCCAGAGTGGACTATTGTCGTTGATACGGACAAGGAGTTCGATGCTCGTCTGGTTGCCCTGGAAGTGCGAGAGCAAAAAGGAGAGTTCACCAAACCGGAGTTCATGAGTTCACCAAAACCAGCTCGGGAAAGGATCGATCCGCACTTATTAGGAGACCCGCAAGACTACCAAGGAACAAGGTATTGGGTTATTCCCGCCTAACCTGCCAAACACAGTCACTAGCCTCATCGAACGGTTTTGAATTTCTTCATCAAGAGACTGGCCAAATAGAGGAAATGCTTTGCGCCGTCAGAATCGAGCGAGAGATTCTCGTGAGCGTGAGGATTACGGATTCCGATCATCGAGCCAGCAAAAAGCTCCATGAATCCTTGCTGAATGTTCGCTCCGGTCTCGCTGGATTGATCGGCAAAGACGAACACAGGGTTATTTGGTGAAAAAGCTTTCCGCATCAAATCCGCGCCATCTAGCTCGATACCTCTGCGCTCCTCGTACCCCTGCTTCACCTGATTATTCAATTCTTTGAAACCTGCCGAAATGGAATCGGCGAAATGTCCGTCCTTGAAAAGTTGCTGCGAAACTCTGCGTATATCGATGTCAAGATCGCCGAAAAAATCGGGGCCACTGCTTTCAGTTTGAGCATCAACCGTTGTAAGGTCCTCTATCAACGCTTCAAGGAAATCGATTTTTCGCTTTAATCTTTTTCGCCTCTCGGCCTCCAGGTAATGTTCCGATTCGCCACCCAAGGAAATTCGTCTTTGGCCCATAAAGGTATGTAGATGGCCGTGTTCCTCACCGAATCCCGCCTTGAGTACTTCCCATGCGTTCATCCGCCAAACCTCAAACCGCTGTTCGGTCAAAGGCTGTTCTTGCAAAAGTTCATTTGCTCTTTTGAGAGAACGTTCCAACTGGATCCGTGCCTGGTCAGGGGACAAGGTTGGACCCTGAGGCTGCCGAGGGGGATGATTGCGAGGCATATTTAGTCCCTTAAAGATGGTTCAAATAAGCCAGCAAGAAAGGTAATCTTGAATTCATCATCTGAATTTTGGCATTGGGCAACAGCGGCCATCACGGAACCTCAAGAAGTGTTCGACAACGAGCCGCATTTGATGCCCTTAAACCAAGGTAAGGATCAAGGCCATTGCGGCGATCACGATCGATAAAAGATAAAACCACAAACGAAAAGATTACTAATTGCTCTTTTTGTGCCACACTATCGAACCGCGCCCCCGGACATCGACCCCGGTTTGGGGACTCTGACGAAGTATAATGAGAACCTTAATAACATTACTCGTTTTGGTTCTGATTATTTGCCTTATGTTTCAGATACCGATACTAGGCCGGATTCACTTACTGGGATTGCTTATCCTGCTGGTGACACTTTATTGCGTAATGTATCTCATGGGAATCCGATCGCTGAATTGATCAAGAAATGGCTCTAGCCGCTCTCTAGAGCCGATGCTAGAGGCTTTCGCAACTCCTCGGGAATCTACTTCAACCAAGCTGAATACTGTAGGAACGACCCTAGCCGATCAGAAATTGTTGAGTGGCTAGATCTATTCTTTCTGCGTTAACTACAAATTTCAGAACATTCGGGAGCTTCTATAAATAAACAACTGCCGCATACCGGCTTGCCTAAATTCTCTGATCAAGAAAAACTGATTGTTTGACGAATAAGAAGCAGGGATGAAAATAGTATGAACGCGCAGGATATCGTTGATGCCTTGAGGCGTTGCCTGAGGGAATCCGAAGACGATCGCCGCGAGATCGCTGCCAAAATCGGCATTTCCTGGATCACCTTGTCCGCCTGGCTCGCTGACGAAGAGGAGCCGCACAAACGCATTTTGGCACGCGTGGCAGGTTTTCTTAGACGTTTCGGATACCTCTGACTTTTTTTAACGTTTTTCGCACGAACCCTTGCAGTCGAGTCAGTCGAACCACCCCCCCACAAATATGACTCGTCTTCCCGCGAAAGTACTTTCCAATGAAAAACGACGTGACCAGTACTGTGTCACTGTCGAAATCGAACTCGCGAATTTTCGGAGATCATTTAATAGCCTCCGATTCGGTGACCAGATTCCTTTTAGTGGATCATTCCGGGACGGCACTCTTGAGCTTCGTTATTACCAAGATCCTGGCGTTAAAGTAGGACAGCAGTTTCCACTCTGGTTGATTGAGTTTCCAAAGCGCAGTAACACCAAGGGAGGCCAGCCGATAGGTTCATCGTTCATTCGCTTCGCGCTGTTTACTTCTCCCCGCTGAAGTTTATTCGCCGGATTATTTTCGGGCCGGCGACCGAAAACTGTTTTGCGAAAGCACGCCGTCAGAATCCAGAACGCGGAGGTTGGCTCGGTGGTTGCGGGATGCTCGGCAACTGATCCCACGAGGCACCATCGGGGTGGACGGAGAATCTCCAAATGGTTCCGTCGTCACAGATAACGATGTACTGGTTATTCGTGTAGGAGGAGATCGCGAACGGTTTTCTTTCCATGTCCGATCTTTAAACTGAAGAGCGATCTGCTGCGAGGTAATCCATCCGATCCTCCTACCGAGCCCGTTCCAATCCGCGAATGGTTTAGCGAAGGGATTGCGTTCGCGCTCCATTTGCACTTAGGGTCGTCGTCCCTCTAGGGTCACGCCCTAAAAAGGCGTGACCGTAAGATCTATAGCCATTCATTTTGGCTCGATGAGGGTTATTTTTAGGTTGACATGTCTGCGCTAAATCTTCGTTGCTAGTGAAGTATGCTGCAACGTGGTACATTTCCGTACAAACTGATATGCCTGAAAAACCAGCGCAGCCATCGGAGGAACCAAGCTTTGAGGGGTCAGGGAAATCTAGATCACAAGGTGACGTCCGGAAGCCAAACGCTCGCTATCGGGGATACGATTCTCGTAGTAAACGTCCTACTAGCCGCAAGCACATACGTAGCGGTAGGCGATAAAGTGCTAGCCTAACAATGCCAGCCTTTTTCTATACTGTAGCTTTAGGCATTAATAAATCGTCACCAAAAAAAGGATGGCTGGTGGAACTGCTCTGCGTGCATCACAAGCAATCTCCTGAACTGTCGGCATGTGACGTAGCCGAGTCTGCGGTAAGAAAGAAGTTTAGTGCGGAAGCAATTATCGGCTACAGGGACTCCAGCGAATACTCCTCCCCGCTGCCAATGAATCTGGGTAGGGCGCCCTTCGTTGCTCCTTGTGGTTGTCGTGCTTGGCCATTGCCGTTTTGATATCCTATTAGCCGTTTTTGCTATTTGCCGAGATCCGTAGTTCGTGGATCTCCCGCTGTCGCGATAATGACTCCAGATGGATCGGTGAGGATTATCATGGAACTCGAGCGAGGAGGAGTCGTGCCTGCTCTAGGGCTGGCCGAGCTGCCGCGACCAGTTCCGTATGCTCTGACTGACGCTTGAATTCGCATCAGTTTGCTGGAGTTTGAGGGTTGGCAGCCGAGCGTACCGGCACAATGAGAGAAATGGCTCGATCGCGCGAACGCTGTTGGACCGAAGAACTAGGCAACGGTCTGGGTTGCCTATCGCCACTAGCTTGACGGAATACTGCGGCGATTGGCCGCACTGTGGATAGGAGCCCGTCGACTACGGCAAAGAACCACCAGTCGAAGACGAGCACGCTGACCGCCAGCAACGCAGCACCAGCCACAATCGAGCGAAGCCAATTGGACGGTTTTCTCTTTTCGCTAACCTGGAGTCTGTTCGGCCGATCGACGCGCGGCGTTTCGCAAAGGTTTTGGTCTGCCATACGGTTAATAGAGAATGGCAACCAATTGAAAACTAATGATCCCGGATGGACGGGGAAAAAGCTGGACGAGTGGCTTGGATGAGGAATCGAGCGCGGTGTTCGCGTGTGGATGTGGCGGTGCAAGTGACGACCCTAGGATCCCCATTCCTTCAATCCGTCTGCTCATGTCGGTCTTCACCATTCGATCCGCAAACTTCCAGTCGCTATTGAGCTGCCAAGAAAATGTCTCTTTGTTGTCGGTTAAGACGCGACCCTAAGATCCTACTTTCCTCCGGCCTTGTGGCTCACCATAGTTCGCATTATGGGTGCGCCATGCTGGA
>DATNNZ010000510.1:0-5805 GCA_035601575.1 Chthoniobacterales bacterium | reverse complement strand
TAAAGCATAATGTGAACCGCGCCACAGGGAGAGCCGGACACGGATAGCAGGTTGGACGGTCGAAGGCTAGCACCTGACCGCATACCCGAGGTAAGACGCCACCAAAGACAAACCCTCAAGCACTTCCCACCCAAGTCCCCTAAGCAATGAAAACCTAGCAGCAACCCTATCCAGCCGTTTGACAACTCCCATAGCAGGGCGATACCCAACTCCGCCAGGCCTACGTCGCGGCCTGTCTTGTGATTTTCTTTGACCGCATAGCTAGGGCGCACCATAGCGCAGTGACGGCGGCACGTCACTGAGCGACAGCGAGGCGACGTGTGAGCCTTGTCCAAAGCGATGTGTTATTCTTGGCCGTTCGCGGGCGTCGCAAGCGACGCGCCCTCCGTCTGCCGCGATCGTTCCGGCCGAAAGCTTAAGACCGGTCTGCGCTCACAGCCGGCCGAACGGCTCCGGATAGGTAAAAGTGCCTTGCAACAACGGAGAGTACGCGCTAAGCGCCCGAACCTGAAAGTATGGGCGCCATTCGGATACCGGAGGCTTTATCCTATACTCCCCGGCCAAACAAAAGCCGAATCGGGAGTAATAACCCGGATCACCAAGAACCCCGACGAGTGGCTCGTCCAGGGCCTCGGCGGCGCCAAGTATGGCATGCATGAGCGCTCGGCCCACGCCGAGTCGCTGTTGATCGGGATCCACCGCCAGAGGTCCAAGCGCCAGCACCGCTGCCGAATCGACACGACCACGGGTGCACAGGACATGACCCGCTACGTCGCCTTCGGAATTCACAGCTACAAATGAAAGCGCCGGAAGCCAATCGTTACTTGCGCGAAGTTCTTCGATAAGTGTCGCTTCAGGCGGTAACCTACCCGGGCGCTCCGGACGCACAAAGGCCGCCCCGACTATCCTCCGGATCGCACCGACATCATTGGGAGTCTCGCGTCGAATCAGCATCGACTTATCGTCGGTCTCTCTCCTGCCGCAATCGATGCCTCGGCGCTTCAACCCCTACCTTCCGAACCCTTCGGTGCCGAGACCGGCGCCGATCAAATCTGATTCGGTGTCGTGTTGCTTGGTCAATCGGACGCCTACTAACTTGCTGATGCCGTGCTCCTCCATGGTGACACCATATAGAACATCGGCCTTCGCGATCGTGCGCTTGTTATGGGTAATCACAACAAACTGGCTTTGAGCTACGAACCGGTCCAAGATCTTGATGAACCGGCTGATATTCGACTCGTCGAGAGGAGCATCCATCTCGTCCAAGACACAAAATGGACTTGGCTTGACCATATAAATCGCGAACAACAGTCCGACCGCCGTCATGGTCTTTTCGCCACCAGATAGCAGGGTGATCGATTGCAGCTGCTTCCCTGGCGGCTTCGCGATTATCTCAATTCCGCTCTCTAGCGGATCCGCGTCATCGACCAACAAGAGGTTGGCTTTGCCGCCGCCGAAAAGCTCGATGAACATTTCCTGAAAATTCTTTCGCACCTGCTCAAAGGTATCTGCGAACAACTCTTTCGTCGTCTCATTGATCTTGTTGATGACGTCGAGCAATTCGGTCTTCGATTTAATCAGATCCGCGTTCTGCTCCTCGAGGAATCGCTGACGCTCTTCCAGCTCATCGTATTCCTGGATCGCTTCCAGGTTTACCGGGCCCATGGCGTCCAATCGTTCGCTCATCTCCGCGACAATCGTTCTCACTAATTCCCATTCGGCTGCTGGAATCGAATCAGACTGATCAACCGATGCGCCCATTTCTTCGGTCTCTGGGATGTCGGAATTCGATTGATCAAGCCGCTTGCTCTGCTCGCGGACGGCTGATCGAAACCGGTCCCAATCTGGCTCAAAAGTATCTAATTCTGTCTGGTAGCGATGGCTGATATGTTCGCGCGCGCTTTCCAATCGGAGCTTGTGCTGGGTGGCTCGTACCTCTTGTTCGCCTCGTGCTTCCTGCGATTCACTAAGGTGCTTACGAAGCTGCCGCAAGCTGAGTTCGACCCCTTCCACTGAAGCGATGCGTCCGCTGCGTTCTTCCAGCAGCGCTGTCACCTCCATTTCCGCCTTTGCCTGATCTGATCGCAGCTCTTCGATCCTTAAACGCAGCGAGTCGTTCTCCGCAACAAACTGCTTAGCTCTAGCTCCATAATTTGCGATGTCTCGTTCGCGACTAAGGATCAGATCTTGCAGTTCGCTCAAGCGGTTTGCCATCGGTGGGCGCTGGCGCTGGAGGTTTTCGCGCCGCTGCCGTTCCGTGGCCACTCTGACCTTCGATTCGTTCAAAGTCTCCGTAAGCAATTCTTCATCGGCTCGTAACGACTCAACTTGAGATAGAGATTCCGAGAGTCGCTCCTGGCACTCCGTTAGTTGCTGCGCCAAGGTCTCGAGCTCCGCTTCGAGCGTGGTTACTCGGGCCGATGCACTACTTAATCGTTGCTCCGTATTCCCGTTTTCCCAGACCAGGCTTTTTACTCGCCCGTCGGACTCTCGGAGTTCTCGATCTAGCATTGAAATTCGGCCGTCGAGCGTCGAACTCTGGATCTGCGTCCGGTGTACTTCCTCCCGTTGCTCCTCGACCCGGTGGTGCATTTGCTCCAATTCCGATTCGATCAGCATCCGCTGTTCTTGAGCATAATTCACCTTTGCCCGTATTTCGGCGCACTCCACCTCCAGATCGCGTATCTGGGCCTTTCGCTGAAGAACGGAATGGACGTTTGCCTCGCCAGATGCTCCGGCAAAAATCACACCGATCTCAGAGATGAACTCTCCTTTCAAGGTTGCCACCGCACAACTAGGCATCGTTTCTCTGATTCGAAGTGCAACCTCCAGATCTGGAGCCAAAGCCACATTCGCCAGCAACCGGTTCACCAAAGGGGCAACCTCTCCGTGTGTGCGCACTCGATCCAATGCCCAGGCCAACGCGCCGGACGGTAGCGCCTTTGCCGGCAGCGGCGGCAATTGCGAAAATGCAGCTTTCGCGCAGAGCGCAGCCCTCCCATGCCGATTCGCCGCCAACAATTTTCCGAGCGCTTCCGCAACTTCTGGATCAGCGATCAAGATGGTTTGCAATTGGTCGCCGAGCGCCGCTTCAAGCGCGGGAATAAAATCGTGCTCGACCTCGAGAAAATCTGCTAAAGTCCCCAGAACAGCTGGCCGAAATAAGGTAGGGTTCTCCAAACCTTTCAAGACGGCTTGAGTTCCGGTCTGCAGTCCGGCGCCCTCTTCGTTCAATTGATTCAGCAGCTCCAGTCTCGATTCCCGTTCCGCCAGGTTCCGCTCCACTAATACTAAATCGCGTTCGGCTTGTTGGAGCGTCTTTTTTAGGTTGCCTAATTCTTGCTCGCGATCGCGCAGCGCGTCCCGCGCACTCTGCACTAGGGCCGCTCCCTCCTTCGATTCCGTTGCCGCCGATTCAATTTGGGACGCGAGCTGATCACGAACCGATTCAACCTGTTTAAGCTCCTGCTGCAAAAGGCCAAGCCGGGTCTCTCCGGCCTCTCGTTGATTCACTGTGCCGGCAAGCTCTCCGCGGAGAATTGCCATTCGGCTCTCCCGCTGCTGAATGTGTCGCTGGCTCTCGTGGGCGGCCGTCTCCGTTTCTAGTCGACTCTGCCGCAATTGATTGACATTTTTCTGCCGTTCCTCCAGCTGACTTTCCTCGCTCTGCAGCGTTTGAAATAGCTCGCTCAATTGATGGTCGGTATCTTCCAACTGGCTTTGCTGGACGACGACTTTCTCTTGAGCAGCTGCTACATCTGCAGCGTAACGCTGAGAAAGTTCCTCTGCCTCGAGCGCGCGCTCCTCATTGAAGCCGATCCGGCTAGCCGCTCGGTCCGCTTCGCTCTTCAACTCCTGCACGCCCTGTCGCGCCGCCAAAATCTGCTCTTCCAGCATCTCGAGTGCCGCTCGCTGCTCCGTTAAGCCAAACTCTTGGGACTCGACCTGTTCCTCGAGCGACCGCTGGACCGATCGAAGCCTTTCCACCTCTGATTCGGCTTCAGTAATGTTGCGACGCATCTCCTCGGCATTCCGATATGCCAAATGCAAATCGAGCGTTCGGAGATTCTCAAACAGCGCTTGGTATCGCCGCGCCTTCCCCGCCTGACGTTGGAGCGACCCGATTTGGCGTTTCACCTCCTTCAGAATATCGGCCAGCCGAAGAAGATTTGCGTCGGTATACTCAAGCTTGCGTAGCGCCTCTTTTTTCTGAGCCTTGTATCTGGTGATTCCCGCTGCTTCTTCAAAAATAGCCCGGCGGTCTTCCGGCCTCGAACTTAGAATCTGATCGATTTTTCCCTGCTCCATGATCGAATACGCGGTTCGGCCGATCCCGGTATCCATGAAAAGCATTTGGATGTCCTTCAGCCGGCAGGGAACTTTGTTGAGGAAATAATCAGACCGCCCGTCCCGATAGACTCGGCGCGTAATGGTAACTTCGTGATATTCCAGTCCCAATTCGCTTTCGCACTCGGCAAACGTGAGGGATACCTCAGCCACTCCGACCGCCTGCTTGCTGTCGGTTCCGCTGAAGATCACATCGGCCATCTCCCCGCCCCGCAGCGCTTTCGCCGATTGCTCACCTAAAACCCAGCGGATCGCATCCAGCACGTTCGATTTCCCGCATCCGTTCGGACCCACTATCGCCGTCACCCCGCGATGAAAATTCAGCAATGTCTTGTGGGCAAAAGACTTAAAACCGATAAGCTCTATGGATTGGAGATACATACCGCTGCTTGGGTCCGAAACTAGGCCGCACCAACGCCGCTGACAAGGCCAAAATACAATAGCTAGCACAAACGCGATTCACGACCGCAATATATTGGGTTCCAGTCTCTTTTTCGCAGAGCCTTACGCTCTCCTTCGACGCTTCAGGTAACGACATTATTTGACTGAAGTATGGCGAGTGCTCTTGACCATCGTCGGTTAAGGGCCTGCGTCAACGGTGGCGACCAGTCGCCGCGCTTTGTGGCCCGGACAGCACCAGATTTCTAATCCTAACCCCTGGCTCCTGACTCCCGGCTCCTGTATTCTGTACTTCATGTCCAGGGATGATCTGCTTAATGATTTGATCGAGTTTCTTCGATTTCCGTCCGTATCGGCCGATACACAGTTTAAGCCTCACGTTGAAGCGTGTGCGGATTGGCTCCTGCAGCGCTTCAAAAAGGCGGGCCTTGATGCAGAGAAACTTCCCACCGGCGGTAATCCTGTTGTTCTGGCTCGAAATGATCACCGGCCGGGCAGGAAAACAGTTCTCATTTACGGGCATTATGATGTTCAACCGCCGGATCCTTGGGCGCTTTGGCAAACGCCTCCATTTGAGCCAGTGATCCGCGATGGCCGAATTTTTGCCCGAGGCTCAACCGATAACAAAGGCCAGATCTTCGCGCACCTAGTCGGCGTAGAAAAGAGCTTGCAATCCAAAGGAGATCTCCCAGTAAACGTCATCTTCCTGGTCGAAGGCGAAGAAGAAACGGGGAGCCCGCATCTGGAGGATTTCCTGCGAAAGAACATCACAGCGCTGAGCGCCGATATTGTGGTAATCTCCGATACGGGAATGGTTGCCCCTGGGATCCCGACATTTACCTATGGCCTTCGCGGAATTCTTTGTCTGGAAGTCCGGCTGAGCGGACCCGCGGTGGACCTGCACTCCGGGATTTTCGGCGGCTCGGTCGCTAATCCAGCGACCGTTCTTATCGAGCTGCTGGCCAAATTACACGACCAGCATGGGAAAGTGGCGGTGCCAGGCTTTTATGATCGCGTCAAACCCCTCCAATCTTGGGAACGCGAACGATGGGCTACCCT
>DATNNZ010000509.1:0-6987 GCA_035601575.1 Chthoniobacterales bacterium | reverse complement strand
GTAGTGATGGTCGTGGACGACGGTGACGGCGGCCTGGAATGCTGGTGTGATGCAGATCCGGCCAGCTATCGGCTGTTGGTTTCGCGGGGACGCTGCCCGGGCGGAACCAACGCCAATACAGGGAAGATTCATCGCGTGTTGTGGGCCGACCCCGGAACCCGAGTTCCGTGGGAGGAAGATTGTGACTTGGCCGCCTAAAGGAGGAGCAAAATGCAGACGAAAAAAAGAGCGGCAGACCGATGCAAGCGACCTGCCGCCAAAAACCACGTAATGACGTTTCGCGACATACAGTGGCTCGGATATCCTAGCCGGTTCATCGCGGGTCATCAAGGGCCGGCGAGCGCGAGGGGGAGCAAGGAGCGATGAGTATACGGCTGATGTCGCAAGTCTGGGAGGACACCCGCATCGGATCTCAAGCGGAACTGTTAGTGCTACTAGCGCTGGCTGATCACGCGCGTGATGACGGGCTGTGTTGGCCATCGATGCGGAGCATAGCGGGAAAGGCCCGGATCGAAGAGAGATCGGCCCAGAGAATCATTCGGCGCCTGATCGAAAAACGGTTCGTGGAATTGGTATCGAAAGGCGGCTGCATCGACGGTCAGAACACGCCCAACCGCTACAGAGTGATAGGGGGTGACCGACTGTCATCCCGTGGCCCGACCGAGAGTCATTCCGGGGTGACTGTAGGTCAGGGGGTCCGGGGTGACCGGGAGTCACCCCGGGGTGACTCTGACGACACAGACGGGGTGACCCAGGGTCGGACTAACCATCATATAGAACCATCAAGAGAGAGAATAACGACGACAACATATCCAGATGTGGATAAGGAGGTGAACCGAGCGGATGAACCAACGGAATCGTCGTCGTCGCGTCGTGATTTTCGCGCGGTTTGTGGGGCGAAGGAATCTGGTTCGCTGCGCGGTTGCAGGATTGGCCCATCAAGCGCCAATGCATCGGCTTTGGCAAATCAGTTAGCGACCGAATTTGGACTCAGCAAAAAACAACGCCAGACGGTCAGCGAGTACTGCGAGTCACGCGGTCAGGAGTACGTCTGGGCTAAGACTGAGATTGTGAGGTCGCAGCCGCGCAGGAATGCAGCGGGGGCTCTCCTGGCCGCGCTGCGAGACGATTGGCAGCTGCCTGTTTTGGCAGGTAAACCGGTTGCTGATTCGGACGATCTGGCGCGGAGAATGGGGTGGCAATGGTGAACGCCAAAACACCAGCTTGCTGTTGCTGCGGCCGGGCTTTGCCCGATCCGGAGCCAGTAATCCTTTTTGGCCGGAAGTTCGTCGTCAGGCCAACGGTTTGTACCGTGTGCTACGTCAAAGCCGAGCAACAGGCGAAAAAGCAAAGTGCGTGGGAGCGTTTGTGTCCGGAGCTGTATCAGCGGACTGATATTGCTCGGCTTGGGGACGAGTTGCGACGCCGAGGCTACGACGCGCGATGGCCACAAGACGTACTCGGCTGGCAGTACGGCTCTCAAGGTCTCGTGCTAAGCGGTCCTACCGGTATCGGCAAGTCGAGGCTCATGTGGGCGCTGCTTCGTCGTCTTTTGGACCAAGAGCATCGTGCCGCTGTATTCCTGAACGCGGTAAGGTTTCGGACAGGGTTGCAGGCAGCGGCCCGTGACGGCGCAACTGAGGAATTTGTGCGCCGTTTGGTTCGAGCCGAAGTTCTATACTGGGATGATTTGGGTCAGACGCACCTGACGGGGGCGGCGAGCGAAATGCTGCTGCATTTGGTGGAAGAGCGCACATGTGCGGGAATGCCAATACTGGCTACCACGCAATATTCCGGCGAAGGGATGGATGCCCAGTTCGAGCGGAAGGAGATGGGACAAGCCGTTAGACGCCGGCTAAATGAATTTTGTAAGGTGGTAGTGGTGCGCTTGGTGCAGACAATGGGGCCGGAGCCCGTTGCTGTGGATAGCCGCAAGGAGGCGGCATGACTACGAACGCAATCGATTGTCTCCTGTTTGGTCTCTTGATCCTGGCGGCGGTTGTTCAGGCAGGCGCTCTACTGGTGAGGTTAGGTACTGCGTGGGATAAGAAGCCCTTGCCCAGAAAGTCGTTTCGGAAAGCGTTGGCGATCGGGCTAGTGGCGACAGTCACCGGCGCGATCTTGTACATTGTTCTCGGTATGCGAATCGGGATAATCGATTTCAGCGGCCTGCCACGGGGTCGTCTGGCGTCCTTCTATCGGGAATAAAGGACGCCTGTTCGAGCTGGAAGCGAAAAGCCTCTCGCCAAAATGGCGGAACAAAAGTAAACTGGTAAACAGAGCAATGAGCATCAACGAAATCCTGGAAGAGCTGCCGAAATTGAACCCACAGGAACTCGAAGAGGTATCCTACCGGGCGCAGTTCTTACGGGCTCTTCGCGAAGGGTTGAAGGAGATTACCGATGGGCAGCTAGTTCCGCATGAACAGGTCAAAAAAGAGCTTGCTCAATGGCTTTCCGAATAATCTGGACAAAGAGCGCTCGAGAAGATCTCAAAGCTGTCGTCAAGTATATCAAGTCTGACAATCCGAAGGCTGCGGAAAGCTTCGGTTTCAGGCTGATCAAGGAAGCTGAGAGCGTTGCAGAGTTTCCTAGGAGGGGACGTATGGTTCCGGAAGAAAACGATCCTCTAATTCGCGAGGTAATCTGCAGCCCATATCGAATCGCGTACCGAATCGACGAGCAGAATCAAGCTATTTATATTGTCCGAATTTGGCATTCAGCTCGTGGCAAACCGCAGCTATAAACTAAAAGATCTGACATCGAATGACGGCGAATGTATAAGCCGTTTCGCCTCGTGGTTTTTCATGGCTTCAACAAAAGAGCCGATAAACAGAGCAATGAGCATCAATGAAATCCTGAAAGAGTTACCGAAACTGACCGAAGACGAAAAGCGGCAGCTCTGGAATGTTCTCGATCACGAATTGAGCGGTGGATAGGACGAGGAAAGCCCGGAAGTTTTGGCTGCCATCGAGAGAAGAATCCGGTCTCTGGAGGCCGGCGAACGCACCCATACGCTCGGAGAGGCGCGGCATATGGTTAAAGAAATCGTCACCAAAGCTCGCCGATAATTACGCGGCGATATGTATGCCGATGGCCAAGAAACTGAAGGCTCCCCGCCGTCAGAGACTTAAAGCCGAGCGAGCTGATAAGATTGCGAGAGTCAGGCGAGTCTATGGCAGAGAAGGTGCCGGGGCGGGATTGGAAGGACCGGCAGAGTAAGACCGATACCACTTCTCAAAGAGGGAGCGCCGATTAATTCATACGACATGAGGTCGACGCCCCCGCGAACTGTGGAAGCCCAGGAGTGTCTCAAGACTCAGAGAGGAGACCACGGCCGTGGCAATTCCTCCCGTAATTTCCATATCACGATTGGCGAGGAGTCAATCAGCTCTTCGCCTCGCGCCCAACCAATAACGAAACGTGGGACCGCGTCGGGATCTTCCATCTCGCTTACAGCGTTGTAAGAATCGAATACGTTCGCCTCTGGGTAAATGATCCGCATCATGTCCTCGGCCTTCCGGACGGCGTCCTCAGTGTCGCGAGCCTCCAGGTGCACACATCGCTCGGCAACGTTGCGATACTCATCGCCATAGGAACTTTTCCAAGTTTTGCCGGCATTCACAACAACGCGATATTTTATCATAGGATGTGGCCTTTTGGTCGCGATCCGAGAATGCTGTCGCGTCGTGAGACAATTACTGGGGTATCCTGAATCGATTGTCGCCCGGTTTGGAATTCAAAGAGAAGTAGTCGCTTCTTGATTTCGTAAGGAAGCGCCATGTATTCGGTTCGGGTGAGCTGGCTTACGGCGTAGCGCCATTTGCCAGCTATGCGGATGGAAAGCTTACCATCTGCGTGAAAGACAAGTTTGTTGGGTGAACCCGTCATCGGAAATCCAGAGTAAAGATCGAATGATTAGCGGCGATTTGGCGAAGCCGTTGAATGTCGACAGGCTCGTCGGGAAGGACGCTTTCCGCAGCCTCGATCTCGGCGCCAGTTAGTCCGTCAAGCCGCAGGATCGCCTGGGCGAGCCTGTGAGCCTCTTCCAAGCCCGGTCGTTTGCCAGCACGTTCGTTTTCAAGCTCCTCTCGCAACAGAGCGGCTTCTGTGCGGCAGCGAAGGGCGCAGTCCTCATAATAAGCCGCATCCGCTTCGTATCGGGTGATGTCCTCCTGTAGTTGAATGATAGTGTTCATAGTCCCGAGTTAGTTGGCTCTAGATGTCGTAAATGGCGCGCTTGGGAACGGTGACGATCTGGCCGTAAACCGCGTGACGTTTACCGGGGAGCATCACGCCATCCTTGGCGAGGAGTTTGACGCGGTATTTGGTTCGGGTCTGGCTCAGGACCTCGCAAGGGTAGTAGCGCCTGCCGGCCCAGGTCTCGAGTGCGAGTGCTTTGTTGCTCATGGTATAGGAATCCCGGAAGGGATGGAACCTTCCGGGAAAAGCTCCAGTTATTCGTTTTCCTTGGTCTCTCGCTGCGCTTTAGCCTTGGTTTGTGTGAACTGCCAGCTTTCAGCTTTCACGAAGTGCTTGGAATGCTTCTGGCCGTCTTCCGTCTCCCAATCATTGCGTCGCAATTGACCTTCGATGATGACTTCCTGGCCCTTCTTAGCCAGAGAACCGAAATTCTCTGCCGACTTTCCCCACACGGTCACGTCTACGAAAGTAGTGACCTGCTGACGCTCGCCATCGGCGTCGCTAAAGAACTCATTGTTAGCGATTGTAGCGGAAGCGACCGGGGTGCCCGAATTAGTTTCTCTCAAGGTTGGGTTAGTAACCAGGTTACCAGTGATGATGATGCGATTGATGTTCATAGTAATATGCGAAGTAGTGTTAGTTGTTTCGTTAAATGGCCGTCATCCCGCGTCCGCGGGATTGGGCCGTTGGCCTTTGTTCTCCCCTTCTCTCCGGGGATCTTTTGGATTCCGTTTTGGAAAGAAAAAGTAAGCGAGGCGCAATTTTTCTTTCCAAAACGGGAACGCGAGTTGCCGTTTGAGCATGGCGCAAAAAGGCGTGCGAGCAAGAGCCGCGAGCTTGCCGAGACGGGTCGAGGACTTAAATGGAGGGAACCGTCCGCCTCGGCGGATGGGCGTAGGCCGTTTAAGCCGCAGACGGTACTCTTGCTGGCGGGCCGCGCCGTGGGACCAAGACGACATCGGCCGTAGGCGGACCGAGCTCCGAAGGCCTTCGGAGCGAGCATCAAAGATTGGGTATTCGTAATGGGTGCAGAAGCGAGCGAGTCTCGCTCTCTTGGTGTGCCGCCTTTGGAGCGGAAGAGGCCGGAGGAAGAGGAGTGGTTTTAGGCGAAGCCTCGAGTTTGCGCGAGGAGAAAGAGGAAGGCGAGACTTAGCTCGCCGGGGAGAAAGTCTTTTCTCCCTAATCATCTCCCCAAAATCTCCTGAATGGCAATGTGGGTGACTACACACTCGTTAGGTGCAATGGCACCGGTGTAGAGCGGGATCTCGTAAACTTCCTCGACCACGAGCGAGAGATAGAGCTGGCGAAGGTTAACACCCTGGAGGGTGATGAGGAAGTCGTTGTGATGAAGAATTAGGAGCTCAGGAGTCAGTGCGTAGGCCCGGATATCATAGTAACAGAACGCACGCCAATGGGTACCGTCTTGGAGACTGAGCCGTGAAAGGCCTGGTTGGCGGACAGTATAGAAGGCGGTCTTTGCCATAGGGAAGTATCATAGATATACTGTACGCGTGCATCGTTCAAGTATCAGGAATAGACATATAGCCGGGATAACCGTATTTTGGTGGCGAGATATGGACGGCCGAAAGATAGAGTGGATACGCAAAGAGCTTGGGATGAGTTGGGTTGAATTTCACCGGGAGTTGGGGATTTCGCGGATGACTTTGTTTCGATGCAGGAAAGAAGGAGCGCCGCGACTGATCGGGCTGGCAATCCTAGGCCTATGGTACTCGCGAAGAATGGGGGGTCTATTGGAGGCTCCGGGTGCGACGCAGGGTAAAGGAGCGCTAAAGGGATCGGGGAAAAAGAGTTAGAGATAGAATGGCCCAGATCAATTATTCCGGATTTTTTTTCTTGCAGTAAGTATCATGTAGATACCATTGTGCGCGAATATGTACAGTCTAGCAACGAAACCTTTGATGGCGCTCGCCTTTAAACCGCATTTGGCGAGCGCTGTGTTACTGGCGGCAGGGTCAATTGGCCAAGCGCTTGGTCAAGCCGGAGGGATTATTAATGCGTTTGGGCTGATCGGCTCATTTGCCGGGTTAGTGTTTGCGGGTTGGGCGGCGAAAATGGGGCGAACCGAAATGATTAAGTACGGGCTTCTGGGGAGCGCGTTGTGTGGACTGGCATGGGCGATCGTGAGCGCGATGTTTCAGGCGGGCGGGCAGAGCGTATCCATCCAGCTGCAGGCGCCAAATTAAAGGGAAAGGAGGTGAGAAGAGCAAAGCACACGGCGGGCGAGGTAGCCACCCCGTCCATATCTCGAACGAGGGAGAACCTCGCCCGCCTTTGTTTGGGGCAGATGAACATGGCGTTTGTTGGAAAGATGAACGTTGCGGCCGGACTGATTGGCGCTGGTGTCGGTGTCGCTGTTAGCGGCTTGACGATTTGGCTGAAGCGGCCGCAGTACACGGAGCATGAATTGCTAATGGCAGTAGGCACTGGGTTCGCAAACGCAATTTGGCGCTTCTGTGCTGGGTAGGAGGGTAATGGAACGGCTGATTCACGCGAACGATAACGCCCGGGAAGCCAAGGTTACTTTGTGGATCTTTGAGGGCTCAAGTTTGTATGTGTTGATCGTGTCCGTTGCGCTGGCGTTGGCGGGTTTCCGATCCGCGTACGACCGGTTAGGACTTGGGACGTGGGCGAGCGCTGGCGTAGGCGTGGCGCCGCTAGTTCTAGCGAGCGTTTATGTTCTGACACTCAAACTTGGCAAACCCAAATCCTACGATGTCGACGTTTTTCGCTGGGCATGCGACTGATGCGAGGCGTTGCTAAGACG
>DATNNZ010000508.1:0-4932 GCA_035601575.1 Chthoniobacterales bacterium | reverse complement strand
TATCGAGACAAAACCAAGCAGCTGCTCAACCGCCGCGATGTACGCTTCAACCTCCTCTGGGTGAGACAAAACGTTGTCGGCCAGCAGCAAAACGTCAGGCTCCAACTTGGGTAATAGGATCTCCAGCTGTTCCGGTGCGCTGAGCCGATCCGCGTCAAAAAACACTCAATCGAAAGGTCCAGCCAATTCGTTCACTACTTCAGTTGCGGATCCCTGAATCACTTGCACGATGAAGCTTAGATTCGCGTGCGCGATATTCGTTCGCGCACCGGCCACCTTAAGGGGATCCTGCTCGATTGTGGTGAGCGGAACAGCTCCGTTGATCGATTGAAGGGTCGCGCCGATAACGATCGAACTGAAGCCGTTCGATGTGCCAATCTCCAGCACGCGTTTCCTTCCGCTGCTCACAAGTAAAATATGGATTAGCTCGGCGGTGGGCCGCTCGAGATTGAGCATCATTTGTTTCCGGTCGGCTTGGACAGGATCATGCGAAAGGCCAAAGCGCTCGATCTCATCGAGCACTCGCGTTATTTTGGGATTGAAATTCAGACTCATTGATCTTTTCCGTCAGCTAGAGCCGCCAGCGGCGGACGAAAATCTCACGCAAAGACGCAAAGGTTTCAACGCCCGGATAACACAGATCGGGTCGTAGCGACTTTCGGCTCAATTCTGTCCCGTGCTGCGCCGCGCATCATCCAATATAATTTCTAAATCTGCGCTCTCTCGCCGCTGATCATCCGGTTATTCGAGGGGGATTGGTTGCGATTCTGACACAGAAAGACATTGAGATTGTCGGTGAAGCTGCTGGTGGCGAGCAAACCTGTAAACTCTATCAGGAGCTTTCTCCCGATGTTCTCATGGTGGATCTGCGCATCCTAAGAAGGATGGTCTGCAAGTTGTGAGGATAAATCACGCAGTTGTATTAATGGCGATGCAAAAGCGGTTCGTTAGTCTCTCTGCTGTTAGGAGAAATAAAATGAAACAGAGCGCAGAGCTCGCTCAGCCCGCCGAAGTCATATTAACGAACCGCCGAAAGGAACACAAATTATGCAGGAGAATCAACCCCGACGATTGTATCGGTCTTTGAAGCAGTCGACGAAGAGGGCTCTGCAACCATATACTAATCGACTTTTCCCTTTGAAACACCTCTTTACCTCGTTTGTTTGCCTCAGTTTTTTCTCGCTCAAGGCCAAAGCCCAGGAGGAAATGTATTGGGGCACGATAGTCCGTAACCCCCGGCCAACTATGTGGTTCGAATGGATGACGGGAAGATACTGAATGTCAAATGGGAAAGCGGCTATGACCAATGGTCGATTGGCGAAAGGATCAGCCTCACGACCGAAAATGGCGGGTGCATCATGTTTTTTGAAAACACGCGGACTCAGGTCGCTGTCTTCCGCTACAATCCGTCGGAAATTGGAGACTAGGGAAGTAGTCGGGTCGGCGCTAACGGGACCGAATCAGTCCGCGCTGGAGAGCGATGGCAATAGCTTCGGTACGGCCCATCGCGTCTAACTTTGTCAGGATAGACTTCACGTGAGCCTTGACCGTGTTCTCGCTGATATAGAGAACTTGTCCGATCTCCTTATTGCTCCGGCCATTTGCCATACACTGCAAAACCTGGCGCTCACGCTCCGAGAGTTCGGGATGAGCCATCGATTCAGCAAGCTTGGAGGCGACAGCAGCTGGCAGCAAGGATTCTCCTTCAGCGACTTTGCGAACAGCTTCCCGTATCTGTTGGGGAGCAGTCCCTTTGACCAGGTAACCTTTGGCTCCGGCCTTCAAGGCGCGGCGAATATCCTCTTCGCTCTCATAAGTTGTCATCACGATAATCCGCGGTTTTGTGCCTCCGTGCGCCATCAACTCAGTGATCGCTTGCAACCCATCTTTCTTTGGCATCCGCAGGTCGAGCAGAACAACATCGGGAGAAAGCTTCTGGCAAAGTTCGCAGGCTTCCTCGCCATTGGTAGCCTCAGCTATGACTTTTAGATCTCTCTGAGATTTAAAAATTGCCACCAACCCTTCTCGAACGACCGGATGATCGTCCGCAATCAGAACAGTAACGGCCTTCGTCGGCGATGTAGAGGGCGATTTCATGAATGTTGCAATATCCAAGCCGGTCGGCAGCATAGTTTAACCCTCGATGGCCGATGAGAAAGATGTTTTTCATTGACCGTTCGATCCTAGCTCGTTTGACCTTCTGCTTCGGGCCCAAAGGCTAGCTCTGGCGAAGATTCATTCGTGGGAGAATGCTTCCCTCTTCTGACCTCATGAAGACCGTTCGAACAAAGAACAATGTTTAGCTCCTAGCTCAAAGTTTTTGGTCCACTTTTGCGTCGCCTTGCTCAAAGACGTTGCTCAACTCTTTTCGCAACGTTAGCGGGTCACAGATACTTTTTCGGTGAAACGTTGAAATTTCGCCGTCCTGAAATATTTCTCGAGTGCCTCAGGGATAGATGCGCAAGCAGGGCGCTTCCCATGGAAATACAAAAAACTGGAAGCCGACTGCCAATTGCCGCGCCCTAGCGGTGAGTTTAACAAGACACGCCAGAACAGGCCGCGACCTAGGCTTTGCGCAGTCGCGACCGCGTCCCTTCCATCAGAACACTTGGGTTGGTTGCTGAAAAGGCGGATTCTGCTGTGCCGCCGCTTGACTCGGCCGCCGCGGATTTTGCGGCGGCTGATATGGCTGCTGCACCGCTCCCTTTACCTCATTCCCCGCCGCATGCAATTCCTTGTCAAAGTCTTCCCGCGCTTTGCGAAATTCGTTCATGCTTTGCCCCAGGCTCCGCGCCAATTCCGGAAGCTTTTTGGCACCGCACAAGACCAACACTGTTACCAGAATTAGTACCCATTCTGACGGTCCCGAGCCTGAAACACATCGAGCAGCACCCGGGCTCGCCGCCGACCGTTAAGCAGCATATGGCCGCGATCCGGATGCTGTTTTCCTGGCTCACCGAGAAGGGCAGTTTGGCCATGAACCCGGCCCGGGAGGTCAAGACTCAGAAGTTTTCGCACAGCGAAGGCAAGACACCTGGTCGGGATTGCGAGGACCGACCAACGCCCGGCTGTTCAGAGTCCAAGCTATAACCGTTTGAGCGATGGTAATTCTTTTGTCGTCATTGCGGAGGCCCATCAGCGCTTGCGCTATTACCTTTTTGGACGGCCCCGCCCAGAAGCGAGAATCGACACGTTATCTTGGTATTGGCGCCTCTTGCTGATGATAATCCCTGTGCACGAGCCGGATTCACGAAAAATCGGGTCAGTCCAGGCTTTAAGTACAATTGCGCCCGCAAACCGAAGCTGTCCGAAAAGCCTTTCAGTCCACGAATTAAGTGCAGTAAACGGCCATAGTCTACGATTTAACTACAGTGCGACACCTCACTTCGGTGCTTCGGTATGGGATGCCCTGGGAGCACTTACGGGTAAGCGTTGGACGAACCCCATCTCGTGGCGTGGTCTAGTTTTTGGTCAACTGGGCTGTAAGTTTCTCGCTCCTTCAGGCAATCGCTAATTGCTCTTCTAACCAATGGCTGACCGGCATCTAAACCGTAGAGTACCTTTGAAAGGAATTGTTTATGAGATTAATCAAGGGTTCACTTGCCGGTCTGGTTCTGGCCGGCGTTCTGGCGCTCGCGCCCGCCGCCGCGTTCGCACGCGGTGGAGGAGGCGGTGGGCATGGTGGAGGCTTCGGCGGTGGCGCCGGCCATTCCGCTGGTGGCGGTGGCCATTTTGGTGGCTTTGCCGGCCATGGCTCCGCAGCTCACGAAGGAACGCATTTTGCAGCGCATGGTTGGCACGGAGGTCACTACGGGCACGGAGGTCCCTACTGGGGGTACGGAGATCCCTATTCGTATGATTATCCGTACTACGGCTATTATGATTACAATGACGGCGACTATTCCGATGCACAAACCTCACCGTCTGAAGTGGCGCCTTCCGAGCAGACCATTGTTGCCGTGCAGAAGGAGCTAGCGAAACTCGGTTACTATCACGGTCAAATCGATGGTATAGCCGGCGCAGAAACGCGGAAAGCGATTAGCTGGTTCCAATCGGTCGACAAGCTGTCCGTCTCTGGCCGGATCGACAATCCGACATTGAAGGCGTTGCAGATCAGTTAGTCGCACATTGAGGGCTTAGCTCTCTATTCGATAAAACTCTGCGGAACAGCATCTCCGCAGAGTCTTTTTTTGGATGCCAAGTCGAAGCTTAGCTAGCAGGTTTCCTGACTGGCGATCCATCAAGCAAGTGATCTTCGCTTACTGAACGGGTAATTCTCACGCCACCTCAAGAATGTATTGAAGGCTAATCCAAACGCCCCTGCACTCGTCGGTGCGATAAGCATGAGTGAAATAAGGAATTCCCCCAATTTGGCCAGTTCCTCGAAATCCGTTCTGATGAGCGTGCCACGTTCGATTGCCTCCGTCTCAAGCTGTGCCCGGGTAATCCCATATCTTTGTATTTTTCCGCTCAATGCTCGAAAGAGGTGCTATGCATCAATGACCCGGATGAGTGGTTACCATTGACACTTTATGGCAAATCCTCCTATATCCGTTCAGCCAAGCAACATGGGTTGCCGCTATCCAGCAATTTTGACAGTCAGCTAGATTCGAGTGGCTTAGCTATGCGCGTTAGTTCACCGATCGGTTTCGTCGGACCAAATAACAAAAAGGATCGCACCTTTTAAGAGGAATCGATCGACCTGCGGTGACCGACTCAGGCGATACTGCAGAGACTCGATTCCGTAGTGAAACAAAATCAAATCGAATGGCTCAGCCCGCTAACTGCTTAGCGAGAACTACCGAACCTCGTTCTCGGGAACACAGGTAGAAAAAGAGCAAAATGTTACTGATCGGCCCTAATGAAACTTTCGGGTGTGCCGTCCTCCGGATTCACAAACACAATGTCCTTTGGATCGCGGCGTGGCGTGTC
>DATNNZ010000507.1:0-20292 GCA_035601575.1 Chthoniobacterales bacterium | reverse complement strand
GGAGTGAGATTCTTCGCGGCGGCTCCCATTATCGCTGCGCCGATTTTGGTTCCACCGGTATAGATCAAATGATCAAAAGGCAAAGCCGCAAAAGCCGCCCCCGTCTCCGGGCCACCCTGCAGAACGGTGAATTCGGTGTCGTGGAAAAACTGTGCGATCAACTGAGCCATCAGTGCAGACGTTCTTGGCGCCAATTCCGATGGCTTCAACATGCATAAGTTACCGGCAGCGAAAATGCTGGCAACGGGGCTGAATGCAAGTGCCCAGGGGAAATTCCATGGACTGACAACTCCAACCACGCCCTTTGGCTGAAATTCAACTCGGGCTACCGCGTCGGGGAATGGAGCTTCATGCAACTCCGGCTCCATCCAGTCCCTCAGGTGAATTTTGTTATACTTCAGAGTGTTAACCACGACCAGGACCTCTAAAAGCGATCCTTCGATGCTTCGCCCTCCATAGTCTTCGCTGAGCGTAGCGGCAATCTCATCTTTGCTGTCCACCAGGAGCGTTATCAATCGATCCATGCGGTCGATTCGTGTCGTGTAATCCGGTATTCCGTTCGCGAGCCATGCCTCTTTTTGTTTCGTGAGCAAGAGGCGCATGTCCTCTGCGTTCAAGTCAACTTTGAAAACTGGGCTCTTTGCTTTGTCAGCCGTAATCATGATTTTCTTCTTCGTGCGCGATGTATCTCACATTAGTGATCGGCTAAGCGATTGGGGGCGGGTAGGTGGCGTTTTCGTCAGTGTTGATGACAAGCGGCTCCGGATGTTCTCTCGGCCAAGCGTCCCTTGTCCTTAAATTCGAGTCCGAGCGGGTGGTCGGTGAATGTGAACTGGTCGTTAAACTGTCTACGACTTGCACAAAGTTCCCTTGTCTCCAGGCTGCTAAAGCGATTTGCAGAATCCGATTCCGGCAGCACTTACTTGTGGGGCCGCCCTGCCTGCAGCGACCCCAATTGCAACCGTACCGGATGCGGTCTTAATGAATCTTCTGCGCGAGATATCCATATGGTGTTGTCCTGGTTGACTAAGGTCGGATACCTGCCGGCCCACCAAACACCGTGAAGTCGTAGTGTGGCCTTAGATCAGAGATAAGTTTCGTTTGATTCACGCGTACCCGCTGGGCGAAATCTGCCTCGAGGGTACTTGCTTCAGGGCTCGCTGCCATCTTTGTATCGATGTTCATAAATGGGGCGCTAGCGGTTTCTTGGCTGTATTCTAAATAGCTGGCAGGTCTGGATTGCCCGCTCGCCGCTTCTGAGCGATACGACTCCTGCTGCCTAACATTTGATTGAACAATCTGTGCTTCTCTGAGTAGGTGATTTGTACGCGGCCGGAATTGGAGAATTGCATCTGCGTTCTGCCGGGAATATTCGTTGAACACATTGTGACTTTCTTGGAGCTTCCTGTGGTTCTTTGCCAGAGGAGCTTCCTGTGGTTCTCTGGTAGAAAACTGCTTTTCGCAACCAACCAAAGAAGGGAGGCATCGTCGTCGACGATGGCTTCCGGCCAGGCATCAAAGAAATCCGTATTTGGCCTTTAATAAATTTTCGAGCCCTGAAATGTGATTTTGACAGCAATATTTCGTTTCTGTTAACTGCGCTGCTGCAGGGCTTCGCAATCGCACTCTTCCAAATGCGAAAACTAGATTTCGGACAATAAGAGTGTCGCTACTCTCGACGAAACGTTACGCAATTTGACAGGCGGCAGGTTCCACGCCACACGCGCACGCGGGACGAGAGGAGGAGACGTGATTACGTGCTTTCAGGCGAACGGCGATCCGCCGCGCGGAATCGCGACTGATGCTTATCGCGGTTTGCGAGGCCATTTGGGCAGACGGCTCGCACATTGCGAGTGAAAGCAATTCTTGTCTGCCGGGCCGCTGTAGGCCGAGGATTCCCTAAGGTACGAAAGACATTCACTTCGCTCCTATACGAAGTTGGCACACGTCCAGCTAAGTAGTGAAACTGTTTTCGGTGATCCTCCAGCCTAAGACAGTTAATAATTAACAACTCCGCGTTTTGGCGCTCCTCCAGCTCAGGCGCGTTCCGTCGTTGGTAGTTCTACCTAACCTGGCTTTTGCTGGGTGCCGCCATCTAGACAAGGAATCCGGCAATCGGAACAAAAAACAGCGGGCATTCAAAGCGCTGAGTTCTAGTAGCTCCCTAACTAAATACATCCAGCCGGGCGTTTCGGTCAAACGCTGCCAGAACTACAACGGGAGTACAATTTATGAAGCTATGGTTTATCTGTCCTCAGGCACGAGGCCACCTCAACCCAATAACTGCGCTGGCGCGTCAACTTCAGGCACGATTTTTGACTTCAAAGATTTGCGACAGTCGAGACTTCAGAAAATGAAAAAAATCGAAGCCATCATCAAGCCGTTTAAACTCGAAGAAGTAAAAGAAGCGCTGTTAAATTTAGGGATCGAAGGAATGACAGTTTCCGAAGTGAAAGGATTCGGACGCCAAAAAGGTCACACTGAAATCTATCGAGGGAGCGAATATACCGTCGACTTTCTCCACAAAATCAAAATTGAGGTCGTCCTCGCTGACAGCATCGTCGAAGACGCAACGGTAGCCATCGTGCAATCAGCGAAGACCGGCAAAATCGGAGACGGCAAAGTATTCGTCTACAATATCGACAAAGCCATTCGTATTCGGACCGACGAAATCGGTGAAAAGGCTATCTAGCGGCCAGCGGCCCTTCAGGCGCGATGAACGCATTGGTCTTCATAAATCTGCATTCCACCGGAGACATTCATTGAAGACGTTGTGGTTATCTTGAAGCTTCACGTTTTCGGTGCGCAAGAGCCTCCTTGCGGAGACTAAGAGCTGCTCAGTTCAGACAACGATTACGACAGCTGGGACAAAAAACCGCTTGGTCCCTAAACTTTGATTTTAATGCTTTTGACTTCGTCGAAAAGACAAGAATTACAATGAAGTACCCACCCAGTATTCCTCTCTGGCGCACAAGCGGAGAACCCTTGCCGGCAATGCCCCTTGTCGGATTGTTCTCTCGAGCGCTGGCACAAAATGGAACGATGCTGTTCTGACCGCGCCCAATTTCCGCCTCAATCGTGCAGAAATTGGATGCCGCAACTCAATCGCTCGACCGGGAGCTAGCGATGAAGCGGGTCAGCAAGAATTGGCGCGTCACGATAACGCTATTCATTTAGAACGTTCGTCGGGTTGATCTGTATCGCCCTCACCGCCGGTAAAAGACAGGCGAGTAGCGTGGCGATCCCAAGCACGAGAACAGTCAATGCTAACGTGATTGGATCGTATGCAGACACCCCATACAGGAAGGCGTCGATGAAGCGGGCAAGCAATAGTCCACCCAGAATACCGATCGTTAAACCAACCCCGACCGGCCATAGCCCTTGCTCGGCTACAAGCCTGAAGATATTGCCAGCCTGCGCTCCCAAGGCCATTCGAATGCCGATCTCTCGAGTCTTTTGGCCGACGAAATAGGAGAGGATACCGTAGAGGCCGACCGCCGAGAGAAATAATGCGGCACCCGAAAACAAGGCGAATAGGAGAGTGCTAAGTCTACGAGTGACGAACCGTTGGGCGATAACATCGTCATAAGAGTGCACATCGAATATCGGCACGCCGGGATCAATAGAAGCGACGGTTTGCCGGACCGATTGGGCCAAGCTCGCTGAACTAAGATTTGAACGGATAATCAGGTACTCGTCGTCGCCATTCGATTGGGTATAGGGATTATACGCTTGAAACGGAACTTCCCATTCGCCAGGCGTGTCATGACAAAGGTGCGGAACCACCCCTACAATCGTGTAATGCAGGCTGGGTGCGCTGCGGAAATTGCCTCCTCCCCCGATGCTGATCGATTTGCCGATTGGATTTTGACCGGGAAAAAAGTGGTTCACCAGCGCCGCATCCACAACGATCACATTTGCCTTGCCGGTTGTGTCCTGTGAATCGAAGTTCCGACCCTGCAGTAGGGGAATTTGCAGCGTTCGAAAATAGTCGGAAGAAACCGTCTGCCGGTCCACTACCGGTTCGTGATCGGGCTCCGGTGGAGGTTGACCGTCCACGATAAAAGGAGTAAAACCATATTCACCGTTCAGTGGAGGGTTGGTACTTAGCGCTGCGTCAGTGACTCCCGGGATTCGACGAATCTTCGTAATCAACTCATCCCAAAATGCGCGAGTTTTAACCCCGTCTTTTTCATACTTAACGCTAGTCAGATTGATCCCTGCCATAAGCAGATGATTCGGGTTAAATCCGAGTTCTACGGTTTGGGTAGCGTAGAAGCTGCGAATCAAAAGTCCGGCAGTGATCAGCAAAACACACGTTAGTGCTACCTGCGCCGTGACCAGACCTGATTGAATTCGGTGGCGATGAGGTCCACCGGTCCCGGTTCGACCACCTTCATCTTTTAGCCCAGGGGCTAGCGTGACTTGAGAAAGGCTCCAAGCCGGTAGAAGCCCTGCGAGCAATGACGTGATGAGAATTAAGACAAAAATAAATACCAGCGCATTGGTATCGACATGTAACTCCTGGAGACGATAGAGATCTGCCGGGATTAAACTGTTTGTGCCCTGGACACAGATGTTGGCAACGACGAGTCCCACTAGTCCGCCGATGGACGTTAACAAGGTAGTTTCGAGCAATAGCTGCCCAATGACCCGCCATCGTGAGGCTCCCAGCGTAGCCCGGATCATCATCTCGCGTCGACGATGCAATCCGCGAGCGAACAATAGGTTCGCGACGTTTAAACAGGAGACGATCAACAGAATGCCAACTGCGGCAGCTAAGAGCCAAATGGTCATCGAGTAGCCGTGCACGATGAAACCGAGTAGCGGAAAAACCCGGAGTCCGTACCCGATATTCACCCCCGGAAACTGACTCAATAGATTGTCATGGATCCTTTTGAGGTCCGTCTCTGCTTCAGAAACGCTGACACCAGGCTTTAACCTGCCGAAGCAAGAGAAAAGGTGTGTGTCCCGAAGCGCCATTGGGTCACCGAAGAAGTTGAAAGGAACGATAGTATGAATGGGCAGGTAAGCATCGACACCAGGGGGACCCCAATCATCCAATTGCGACGGTACGATCCCGATCACCTGAAAACTTAAATCATTCAGGATGATATTTTTGCCTATAATATTCGGATCCGACTGAAACCGGCTGCGCCAACAACGTTCGCTAAGCACCGCAACAAGTGGTCCGTTCTTGATATCTTCTTGCTCGGTAAATACGCGGCCAAGAATCGTCGGCAACCCAGTTACACTAAACAAGCTTGGCGACGCAAAATTGGCTTCCAGAAGCTGCGCTTTAACTTCAGTACGCAGGTCGACCGTTATGTCCCTCTCTAACGCTAGAAAGTCGAACGTGTGTTGCGCTGCGACCGTATCGACGTAGTCAGGATAGTCGAAAACACTGAAAGGATGGTTTTGGTGGGGTTCGCAAACTTCAACCAGACGTTCGGAGTTTGGGAACGGTAACGGCTTCAGGATAACCGCATCGATTAGACTGAAAATTGCCGCACTCATGCCGATGCTAAAGCCGAGGATCACGATGGCAGTGATAGTAAATCCTGGCGACTTAAGGAGCTGTCGTACCGAGTAACGGAGAGGCGATAGCATGGCCAACATCTGGTCTTAGCAGGCGATAAATGATCTTGCGAAGCACCTTCTACGCCACGAGATAAAACGAAATGGGCGCGCCTCCAGTTTGGCGATTTCAGTCGAGATGGTGCTAGAATTTTCGTCTCAAACTGAGAATGATTGTCTCATTCTGGGGCCGGAGCAGCCTAAGTAAATTGTCTGACAAAACTGGATTCGCGGTGGAATTTGTATCGCTCATAAATCGTATGTCTGTTGCCTCTAAGGTGGTCGACATAAAATATTTTTCAGTTGTGTAATTCACCAAAGTAGAACGCCGGCCTGAGGCCGAGTAATGCCAAGTACCGATTGGAGCTATGCACAATCTGCATAAGTTCGGAAACGGTTTTGAAGCTCGTGGCCTTATCACCGGGTAAGCAAATAATCGCTCTTCGCACCGCAGAGATCGATATCATCACGAACGAGACCGGCGACTTGCTAGCCGTCGGAGGCCTCAAAGAGACGAGCGAACCCAATGTCGACAGAAGAATCGTCCCCGACGTGATGTGCGCCTCGACAAGAAAAATCCTTTCACTGGCAAGAACCAAACCTATATTCAGTCTTTGGCGTAGCTTTCGCGTACGATCGCAAGCCAAGCCTTGGCCGCGTGCGAGAGATACCCACCCCGGCGCCAGATCATCGCAGGATTCCATTTCGTCTGAGGCTCAGCGAGCCGGACGAGGCGAACGGACGGGTGGCGGCGCTGTTCGGCGATCATCCGCGGCAGGAAGGCGATACCGAATCCCGCAGCGGCGAGTTTGACCATGAAGTCGATTTGGCTGCTTCGAGCTACAATGGTTGGATCGAAACCTCGCCGCCGGCATGCCTCTAGAATGACCCGGTGAAGCGAAAATCCTTTCTCAAACAGAATGAATGGAAGATGCTGCAGGCTCGCGAGGTCGGTGGACTTTTTCCGCGCAAGCGCGTGATCCGCCGGGAGCAAAACCACCAGCGGCTGGTTTGTGATCTCCCACCATTCAAATTCGTCCGATACCGGAAGCATCGAGACAGAAAGTTCGATTTCGCCCGACAGCAGAATTTCTTTCAAGCGGTCGCCGCCATACTCCACCAAACGGATGTCGACGCCGGGATAACGCCTACGATAGATCGCAAAAAGGGGCGCGAACAAGTCGCTGCTGCCAACTGGCGGTCGGGATTTTTCTACTATCGGCCGGCTCGCGCCCATCCTGGGTTCAACCAGAGGACACGAAGACCGAATCTTAAACAACGAGATCGCAAAGGTCCCAAAGAGGGGGGATTCGGTTTTTCCGGCGGAGAATCGAATCCGTGATGTACACTACAGAACGCTATCACTGGTGAATTCTTCGCGATGCAAAGTTGCTATGAGTTGCGTGCACTCAATGAATGCTTCTGCTGTTGCAAGATAGCGGCTAACGCGGGTAAGCGCGTCGCCCATTCTCTCTGCTGGCACTTGGCGCAAACGGTCAGCGCCGAGAAGTTGCCTGACGCTTACTGTCAAACTTTGGCCAGTTTCATTTAACGAAGGGGATACGCCAAGCGGGCGACCCATTTCCAAGAATTCACGGAACATTCTCAGCAGGCGGCGAAAGCTTTGATCCATCGCGTCGAAAATGGGCTGGAGAACCACGTCGACTACTTGGATTGGCTCGTTCCTCTTGAAGGATACCAAAGAGTTCAGGTCGACCGACAGGCTCATGAGCACAGGAAGCAGCGCCATAACTTTCATTTGTTCCGCCCGGAGTCGATGATCAACGCCCATGACTTGCGCATAAGACAGTGCCTCCATTGGCGCGAGTGTAATCCTGGAGGATAGCTCTTCGATTCGTCCGGAAGGAGGTTCTCCCAGAATCTTTTCGCATGCCGCGAAGTAGGCGACCAGGTTTTTGTAAAGAAGCTTTTGCGGTAGCCTCGGACAAACGAGACGGCTGACGACAGCACCGATTGTTAATCCAGTCATGACTCCTAGATAGCTGTCGACGATCAGTTTCGCGTCTACCAGGACCTGAGCGTTTAACCCTACAATTGCCGACACGAGGAGAATCACCGAACCTATCCAGAAAGGAAAACCAACTTTTCGCCCGACGGCAAATCCGGTTGGGAAAAGCACGCAAAAAACAACAAGATTCATTACCCAATAGTTGGACATGGCCGGCGCTAAAAAGAACATTCCAAAGGTGATTAAAGCTCCGTAGATTGCGCTTCTAAACAGGGCGCTAAACAACCGAAGATCACCGATCGGTGTGCCAGTAGTAGTTACGAATATTGCAACCCAAGCTGCGCTGGGCACGATCATGCCGCCCGGGGGATGGAGCCATTCAATGACTAGCAAACTAACCGCGACTGCTAACCCGGCCTTGATCCCGGCGATAATCCAAGATCGATCGATCCTCTGTCTCGCTTCACGTAACCTTTGAGCCTCGACCGAAATTCGGACATCCGACAATTGTTGGAATGCCGATAGCAGATCGGCCAGCGTAGTACCGAGTGTTGAGAGCGCATCACGGTGCCCATAGAGTGCAGTTATCTCCTCCACCTGGAAGACTCGAAATGCTCCACTCAGGTAAAGCTCATCAATCCTAGTCACCAATTGGTCAAGCGCTGCGCTCAAGGGCTCAACCGCAAGTCGTTCTCTGCGCCAATCGGCTAGTTTGACAAAAACAGATTCGGCCGCCAGGAAAACATCAGTCAGCTCCTTTTCCAGGAGCCTCATCATTTCGGATGATTCGACCCGATGCTGGTGTAGGTGGACGATAACTTGGAGCAGAATCTGAAGCGCCGTAATGATTTTCTCGAAAATCGTATTTCGTGCGTTCAGAAGTGGCTGCTCCCGACGCAAATCAGGCAGAAAGGCCTGAAGGATAACAAGCTTTTCTGTACAGTTTTTATGGGCATACCGAAAATCGCTGCGTCCGGGCTTTCCTGCCAACCATGCCCTGGCCTCGCTGAGCGTCAACATTCCGCTTTCCCGAATCACATTTTTTACCGCTTTAAGAAATTCTGGTCGCGCATACCGCGGCCAAAACAAACCTGTGACTAATAGGACGACGAAAACTCCTAGCAAGGTTTCTTCAGTTCGGTTAAGAGCGATACTCCAGGCATTTTCAGGGTCGGAAATGCCATAACTGGCAATCGTCACGAGGGTGAACCCGGTCAGATGGTAAGCGTACGGACTCATGCTCGGACCGAACTGGCAAACCTTGTAGTTAGAGTATGCGACCACCAGTGAAATCACCGAAAGGAAGAGAATAGGAGACGAAGTGTAGTCGCTAACCAACCACACACCAAGTGCCCCACCAACTAAGGTACCGATCATTCGCATGAGAGATTTCAGAGCGATCGAACCGACATAGCGAGGGGTCATCAACACGATCACCGCGAACAGCGACCAGGCTGGAAACTGAAGCCGCAAAAGTTCGGCTAGATAGAGCGCAAGAACGCCACTCAGCCCCATCTTGAGACCATGGACAAGCCGAATATCGCTCCCCGGCTTCCGGGAAACGTCTTCTCTAGCGATCTGCGGTTCTGGGCCTGACTCCAATAATCTCCGCAGACGTGCTTTCCCCTCTTCGGCATCCAATATGAGATTTATGTACGAGTTCATCTGTCATCTGCTGTGAAAATTTCCTTCGTGTGGTCTATAGGAACCGGAAGTCACGTCCTCTAGGGAGTAGCCATAAGAGACGATTTGCTCGTCTGTTTCGCAGCGGACAAGCGTTCAAGATGAGAATCAATGCCAGGCGTTCGGCCGTAAACTGCGACTGAAGCCGTTTGGCCGATGCGCAAGGGCACCGGACATTTTTCTTGCACCCGAATCCGGACTGGGAAGCGCTGCGCTAGACGGACCCAGTCGATTGTGGGGCTAACCGAAGGCAACAAGATCGTCGAGGTGCCGGAAGAACCATCTGGTACGAAAATTCCCCAGCCGACGCTCTGTACAATGCCTTCAAATGGTTGATCTTCGTGACCCAATAACGTAATCTGAACTCGTGAACCCGGCGCCATATTTCTTAACTGCGTTTCCTTGAAGTAGGCAGCAATCCAGAATGAATTTATGTCTACGAGAGCAAGCAGTTGTTGGCCGGCACTCACATAGGTCCCTTCGCTGACATTCAAGTTAGTAATGTAGCCATCGACCGGCGCGTAAATCTCCGTATAACTAAGTTGTAATTCTGCTGCTTCCAATACCGCATTCGCTGCTGCAACAGCTGCTTGACTCGAAGCCAGATTATCCTGGGCGTTCTGCAAATCCTGGACCGCGTTAACTTTTGCTTTTGCTAACGCGCTTTGCCGGCCCATTTCCTGAGAACGCTGCTTCAGCGTAGCCTTAGCTGCTAACAGCTGCGCTTTTGCGTTGTCCACATTGGCCTGGAAGTCCGCCGGGTCGATCTCGAACAGGAGATCGCCTGTTTTTACTGGCTCGTTATCATATATCAACACGTGCGAGATTGGCCCAGCAACCCGTGGTGCAATTCCCACGACGTTCGCTCTAACCTGCCCATCTCGAGTCCACGGACGTGCAAGATATTGTTGGTAACTCGTCCAGATGACAAAGCCAGCAGCACAGACCACGAATAGTGTTAAAAAGTACGATATAACTCTCTTCATAATCAAAAAAGAAGCGCGAGCAGCCCGGCGATTAAAAGCGCGACGCCCGCAAAGAACAGCGGTAGATGCCAGACATATCGGGTAAGTCTAAAGGACTCCAATAGCGCAGTAATCACCCATGAAGCCATGAACCCGAGGATCCCGACCACAAATGTCCAAGGGAGTAAGAAACCGCCTACATTAAATTCTGCATCATGAATCATAAGGGAGTCTTAATAGGAGTGATCTTTATCTGATTGTAGTATCGGAGACCGTGGGTGCTCTTGCTAATGCAAGCTTGAGACGATATTAATAGATGGTGTCTATTAGAAGACTTCGCGGTAAAGGCATAAGCTGCAGTGCTCAATAAAGTCGAACGTGCGGCCTTAAGAGCGCTCGGCTGAAAAGAAAGACGAAACCCCTTTATGGAACTCCGACATATTCGCTATTTCGTCGCACTAGCTGAGCAACTCCATTTTGCGCGTGCCGCCGAGTTGCTCCATATGACTCAACCAGCCTTGAGTCACCAAATAAAGGCGCTCGAAGATGAGCTCGGCGTGCGGCTTTTTAACCGAACCAAGCGAGAGGTAACGTTAACTGAACCAGGAGCGTACTTCTTAGCCGAAGCGCAGCTAACGTTGAAACAAGCAGAGCGAGCGCGAGCTGTGGCCCAGAGAGTCGCGAGAGGACAGCTTGGCATCGTGCGAATCGGCTATGTACCATCCTTACCCTTCAGCGGCATACTATCACAGATCGCCTCCGAGTTTCGCCAGAACGCAACTGAGATCCAGTTCGTACTTGAGGAGATGTTTGCTCAAGAGCAACTGATTAAAATAGCCGCTGGTAAGCTGGACGTCGGCCTTCTTCGGCTGCCAGTCGAGCGCCCGCTGCCACACCTTGAAACTAAAGTCCTGATCAAAGAGAGAATGGTTATAGCGATCAGAGAGGATCATCCGGTTGCACGGATGAAAGAAATCTCGATCGCCGATCTTCGCAATGAAGCCTTCATCGTCTACAGAGGCGAACAAGCTATAACCATGCACGAACACGTATTGGCTCTGGTGCAAGAAGGAGGCTTTCCGTTACGTGTAGGACAGTCCGCTCCCAGTCTCACGACGATGATCGCGCTGGTAGCTGGAGGAGCGGGCATCGCATATGTGCCGGAATCACTAGGAAACATGAATGTACCCTTGGTATGCTTTAGGCCTTTGGTAGATCTGGAACGGATCTCTGAGATAGCCGTTTGCTACCGTTCTGACGAAACCTCTCTTGCCGTTTGGAAACTATTAAAGATCTTGAATGCGATGCCTTGCGTGCCGAAAGACAACCGGCTGTAGTCATCAATGTAGGCTTTCATAGTGTCGTTTAGGCATCGGCAGCCGAATTCTCAGCATACCGAAGAGTTCCCGAGCTTTTCGGAGAAGAACATTCGAAGCAGTTTTGTTCTGATTGGTGGCGGCCGCGCTTCTGAATGTCAGTGATATGATCGAGATCACCGCCTCGCATCAGAGCGAATGGGGTCTTAATTGACCAGGATAGGGATTCTCGATCATGTTGTTCTGGGCTCGTCTAAGGGATCACTACACCAAATGGAGAAAATCGTACCCCAAGCTCGAAATTCCGAGGAGCAATGCACCAGGGTCAGATTCCAACCAATTCAATTGAGGATGGATCGGATACTCTTTTTTTGCAGATGATCAAGCTCGTCGGGTTCGCTTTTTTTATCTGCAGCGTCTGCACAGCTCTCGCAACCGATCGAGAGTTTGGGCATCCACTTTTTCGAACTTTTACTGCCCACGACTACGGCGAGGTAGGCCAAATATTTGCGGTAACTGAGGATCCTCAAGGTCGCATGCTGTTCGGCTGTGGAAACGCAATCCTGGCGTTCGACAACAATCACTGGGAAACCATTCCCGCACCAGGGACAGGATTTATCAGATCGTTAGCCGTTGATAGGCATGGAGTGGTCTGGTTCAGCAGCAGCACCCAGAAAGGGTACCTGTCCAGAGTCGACGGCGAATATCGTGCGGTTAAGGTCTACAACGGCTCTTTTGGCATAGGTTCGCGGATGGTCGTGGACGGTAGTCAGGTCTATTTCAGTACAGAAACAGGACTTCTTATTTGGAATAACGGACAGATTTCTCAGCTGCCTTGGTCGATAGATTCCATGTACCCGTTCTCCCTGGCGCTTTCTCATGGCAAGATCTGGATCGGCGATCAGAACAGTTCCATCTATGAACTCGATGGAGATCGATTCGACAAAATCGCAGAATCTCCTCCGACAAACGCTGGCGCGGTTCGAGCGATCGTGGATTGTCCAATCGGCGATGGGCTGATTGTCAGACAATCGGGAATCTTTCAGAAAACCGGCGCTACGCTTGTGCCGTGGAGAACTGACATCGATTCGTTGCTAAAAACTTCGGTTATATTCTATGCCAAATGGATCTTAGGCAAGTATCTGGCCGTTTTAGTACAAAATAGCGGTGTTTATCTGCTCGACAAGGAAGGCCATCTTGTCGAGAGCTTCACGGTGGATGCCGGCTTTGAAACAACCGGTGAAGACCGGGATGGAGGACTTTGGGTTTGCACGGATACGGAGATCACCCGGATTCAATGCGGAGCGGGCTGTACCGAGTTTGACCACGAACTAGGATTGCCAAAAGGCTTTATCACCGCCGTAGGCAGATATCAGGGAAAAGTCTACACGGCGACGCAACATGGTGTCTATGTCCTAAAAGCAGATGGGTCCGAAGCTGCCCATTTCGTTCGATTTGGAGACCGGAATGACCGCTTCTTCGGGATGACCCTCAGCGGCTCGACTGCCTTTGCCATGAGCGAATTCGGGGCTTACTCCTTGGATCCTGCGAGCTCCAGACTAAATCGAATCGGATCGGGCGGCCTGACGATCCAGTCCTCACGGATTGATCCGATGCGGGTCTTTCTCAGTACCCGAGCCGGGTTGGAGTCGATTCGTAACTCCAATGGTCAGTGGTTTTCCGAAGGCCTGCTCTCGGAACTTCCCTATGCCATTCCTGGAATGGCCGATAATGAAAGGGGCGACCTGTTTCTTTGCACGGAAAACGAAGGCTTTTACCGGATTCAATTGAAAAAAGGTACACAACCCTTATTCCGCGACGCTCGGGTGGAGCGACTGCTGGATATACAAAACAAAGAGGTGACATCGGGCGATGGAACGATTTGCCGATGGCGAGGGCAAATGTTGTTTGTTGGAGATGACCGGGTTTGGAAGCTACCAGAGGGCAAGGATCGACTGGAGCCTTTTGACTTGGTAGCAAAAAGTTTGCCCGGACGGAAAATTCAAAGAATCGATCGTAGCCAACGAACAGACGATTATGTTTGGGTCAGCAGTCGGCCTCCCAATGCTGGCCCGGAGACGGGTTTTGAGGTGGGAAGGCTCTACACGTCGGGACGTTACGAGCCTCTTTCCCATGCGGTCTCGTACCCGCTGGGTGTCATAAATAGCATTTGGGACGAGAATGTTGATGGGGAACCGGCCGCGTGGATCGCCGGAGACTATGGGCTCATGCGCGTCATTGTGGATCGGCCAACGTTGGCTAAGAGAAAATTCGAGCTTTATCCCAGCCGAATCTTAACCGCTGATGGAGCACCCATTTCTGTCCGGGACGGCAAAGGGTTAACGCTCAAATACGACGATCGGGATTTTCAAATTCATTTCGGCACGGACCGCTTCAGCTTCAGTGTCGGCGATAACCTCTACTATGAGGCGAGGTTAGAAGGAACGACCGAGCATCGGTCGCCGATGACGACCGCACCGGTTTGGCGGTCTGGCGCGCTCAATGAGGGGCATTATCTGCTCCATGTCCAGGCCAGCGATAGCGACGGAGACGAGAGCAAAGAGTACACGCTTGCTTTCATCATCGACCCGCCTTGGTATCGGACCCTCTGGATGGATATTGTTTGGGGGTTGTTGATCATTCTTGCTTTCTATCTCTTCGGCCTTTGGCAGATGTGGCAGATGACATTACGGGAGCGGGAGCTTGTGCAAACTGTCGAGCTGCGCACTCGAGAATTGCGGGAACATGAGGTCGAGCTTCGAAATGCCAAAGATGCCGCGGAGTTAGCGAGAGAGCACGCAGAAATCGCCAATCGCGCGAAGACCGCTTTCCTGGCCAACATGAGCCATGAACTTCGGACGCCGATCAACAGTATCCTTGGGTACGCCCAAACCCTGCTTCGGCGCTTGGACCTCACCGATGACGGAAAAGCGAAATTGAAGACAATCCTTTCCAGCGGAGAACATCTGCTCGAAATGATTAGTGAAGTGTTGGACCTCTCCAGGGTCGAGTCAGGAAAAGTATCGGTCGCTTTTCGATCTTTGGAGTTGCCTAAGTTTATTGCTGGAATTGTGGACGAATTTAAGTTACGCGCCGATCGCGGGAATCTGCGTTTTATACACGAAATCCAAGGTGTCCTGCCGCAATGGATCGAAACGGATCCGCTCCGGTTACGACAAGTGCTCTACAACTTGCTTGTAAACGCAATGAAATTCACTGCCCAAGGGGAAGTCGCCTTTCGAGTTTGCGTACATCCGGAGCGGCTCCGTTTTGAAGTGAAGGATACCGGAAAAGGAATTCCAAAAGAGGATTTGCCATCGCTCTTCAAACCATTCTATCAGGCAACTAACAACAATGTAACCGGCCAGGGCGTGGGATTGGGATTACATATTAGTAAGCAAATCGTGGAATTGCTCGGCGGCGAAATCACCATCGCGAGTGAACTTGGCCAGGGCAGTACGGTCAGTTTCGAAATTCCTCTTCGAAGCGCTGATCCGGTTAGCGCTGAATTGCGTTCGCCTCAGGTCATCGGTTATGAAGGGCCGCGACGCAAGATTTTGGTGGTGGACGATGAGCCGCTCAATCGTTCCGTCTTGACCGAGCTTCTTTCAGCAGTGGGATTCGATGCGATCGAAGCGGATTCACCCGAAGAAGCGTTAGGTCTACTTAAGGACCATTTCGATGCGCTGATCTCCGATATACGGATGCCTGGGTACGACGGATATACTTTTTGCCGACATCTGAGATCTTCTCCGGCAACCAAGAACCTCATTATCGTTGTCTCTTCGGCCAGCGTGTTTGCTGACGATCAGCGTCTTGCCCTCGATTCCGGGGCTAACGACTTCTTACCGAAACCGGTGATGGAAGAAGAATTGTTTCAGATTCTGGGGAGACAGTTGAAGTTAAAGTGGATCTACGCTGAACGGAACAAATCCGCGAATTCGTAAAGGGGATCACGAAAATTTGGTTAATGTTACTCCGCAGCCTCCCGCAAAATATTCACAACCTCTTCTGGCTCCTCGAGCATTGCTGTGGATCACACTTGCTGGCCAGGCATGGTTCATGGCCTTGCCTCCCTGGCAAGGCGTGCTCGACGCAGGCAAGGTTCTTATCGATCAGACTGGGGCTGCACTTCGCAAAGCATTCGAACCCAGCCTAAGAAGTCGATAGTTCTTAGGCCGTAAGAATGATCACAACCAAGTCGCGAATCAATTTACGAAGCTCAGTGGCGCTTTTAGCCACCAATTTAAATCCACGCACGGCACTTGTTAAAATATGCGCCATTTTTTCCGCAGAAAGCATTTTTTTGTTGCCGCTAGATTTCACATGTCCTTTTAGAATAGACGCGAGAACTGACTCAAGCTTTTCGTAGCTTTGGTCAAGAGCCTCCTGAGCAAATTCATAAGAAGAATCGCTGATCTCTTTTGCTTCCGGCGAATTCAGAGTGACATCAAATCTTTGTACAATCCAAACCTCAAAGGCGTAACGAACTTTCTCTCCGATCGTCTTCTGCGCAGGAAGTCCTTTTGATATCTCCTCGATCAGGCTGTCAGCAAATTGAAGGATAGCTGCTCTAAAGACCTCCTCCTTACTGCTAAAATACAAATAGAGACCGGGTCGCGAGATTCCCGCGGCCTCGGCGATCTCATTCATAGACACTCGCTGGTAGCCGTACTTGAAGAACACCGCGAGCGCAGCCGAAACTATACGCTGTCTCTTTTCATCAGGCACAAGCTTATTATTTGACAATTTAAGTCTAGCAGTCAATGCTTAGTCACTTAGACAAATATGGTTTGGCGTCTAATATAGAATGAATATGATGACTGAGCAAAAGCCGTTGATATCAGGGTTTGGTGCAAAGACGACTGCTGAAGAAGCACTAGCCGGGCGCGATCTTCGGGGCAAGGTGGCGATCGTGGCTTCTTGGCGAGAAGCTCACGAGCTTAAGCCGGAGGTAAATGTTACTGAGGATGGGCAGCGAATCATCATTCAAGATCAAACATCTCCCAGGGTGCGCGACGCATCGACGCTGGTTAGAACTTTTGATATTTATTCCGTCTTTCGAAGCCGCTCTAACTTCACCGCGAAAACTGCTGCGAGTCTGTTAACAAACGGACGAAGATGATCCGGGCATTGAGAACGCCACTCCCCAAGGAACTGCGCCAGTGATGCCTCTGCATTAAAGGAACCGCGATTGAGGAACGCGACCGTTTGCCAACCGCGCGGTTCCGCTTCAAAAATGGGCAGGAGTTGAATGGCGATAATCGTGTTCCGGTCGCGCCTGTCGGAGTTCTGCCGCAAGGCGGCCTGATTTTCTTGGAACCAAACCAAAAACGATTTTCCGGCCGGGAGACGATGTTCCGGTAGCGCGAGTCGCTGCTCGACATAATCGTTGAGCCACGGAGCGTAACTCCGCCAGGCGGGATAAGGAGGCGACGTCCGCCATGAGCGGCTCATAGCCCGCAAAACGAACAGAGAAGCCGTTTCGCAAAGACTTTCTTCGAGCCACAAGTTGGCGCGGCGTGGATACCGCACTAATTGCTGCGGATTATTGCTGAAGTTGGCCAGCGCATGGCAGAACTCGTGCGTAAACTGAAAGGAATATTGTGCCCAGTGCGCGTCGCGAGCTGACAGTCCGATCCCGATGCGGCCGCTCGGCGTTCGTTTGAAATCGGTTTGCGGATGATCGGCGCGATAGTAAACATCGATCCAACCCAACTGCGTATGCGGGCAATGCTTCCAAATTTCAAAGGCCGCAGATTGCAGCGCGGCAGTGATATCAGCGGGATTAGCTCTTCCAAACCCGTTAGCTTGGACATGAATGTCGAGCGGCTTCGGAACGAAAGTCGTGTGCTGATCTCTTGCTCGCGTCTCGCCGATCACCGGGAGGCTGGACAGGACCAAAACTGACAATACAACTAATGCCCGGAACATTAACATGGCGACGCCTGCGTGGCCCCCCAAGGCAACTCGTCCTGTCGCTGCGCTTAGAAGGTTACTCGGACGCCTGCGGACACGTTGTTGGACTGATAGTTGGTGCGACCAAGTTCACCATCGTAATAGATGTAAGTGGAAATCCGGTCGCTCCATAGCACTGCGAATCCGGCGCCGAGGAGTAGGCTGTCCCGGCCGATCTTCGGGCTAGTGACGGTAAAGCTGCTGCCCGCACCATTCGCGAAACTTGCGGCAATCGAATAGGCGCTGTTGCCGTATTCGTGCTGCCAGCCGACCCGCAATTCGGGTCTCACAAGGACGCTTCCTACTTTCCAATCGTAGGACGTTTTCATTCCGAATGCGGTACGAATGGAATCAACGTGCTGATCATTAATTTTTAGGGGTGCGAGCGAGCCGCTTTCGGTAAAGCCGTCGAAACTCACGTAAGTATATTGGAAACTCGCCGTTGGACCGATGCTCAGGTTGCCTTTTTTCCAATCATAGCCGCCGTTGACGAGAACGTTGAGGTCGCCACCATTGGTGCTTCCGCTGGCGGTACCGAGAAGAGCAGTGCGGCGCGTGTCGTATCGGCTGAAGCCTCCAGTCACGGCGCTATCCAGGTAAAGTCCGCCGCTGAACGCCGTCCCGTAGAGACCGAATTTTCCGCTATTAACATCGCGGTTGCCGCCGTTGGCGAGGTCGGCATTGGTGTGGGCGTAGCCCGCGATTAAACCGACCGCGAAATAGGGGCAAACGCGATAGTCGACACCGAGGGTGAACCCTCCGGTCTGGAGGTCAAAGCCGCGTGCAACATCGGTGCTGTCAACATGAGTAAATTCGCCGAGGCCCGCGACGAAAACACCCCAACGATTCTCCGGTATCGGCGCTAGCACGGATGGGCCGGCCTTGCCTTCGGCCCCGGTAGGACCGCCAAGGCCGCTGAAGTTTGGCGTGCTCCCGTTCATGGTAAAGCCCGCTGCGCTAAAGCCGGTGCTGCCCGCGCGAATGTCCTCCATTCGTCGCTCGAGATTAGCGGTCTGCACATTCGCGAGTGAGACCCCGATGTTGAAGATCGATGCCAGCTGCTCGGGTGCGATTAGGGTAAAGTCGTTGCAGAGTTGGTTAATCGGTTGGTTGTCAAGGAAGTTGATCAGCCCGGCTGCCCGCGGGTCGCCAACCGCGCTGTCGAGCGCTTTCGCTACCGCCAGGGAGTTCGGGTTGCAGGCAGCCTCGGTGAAAGAGCCCTGCGTCCCGACAAGTTGGACGGCATTGGGAAGAACAGTGATTTGGACTTTTACGATGGTATTGCTGAGGAAAGGATTTTGGATTGTGCTGAAAGTTCCACTCACCCCTCGGCCCGCAGTAAGGAAAGTGAGTTTGTCGCCCACCTGGAGTTGGAAGTTGCCCAGACGAATAGGTTGGAGCGTACCAGCGAGGCTAGCATGGCCACCTACTGCCAGCACATCGAATTGGCCAGGAGCGGTGCCCGCCACTTCGATGCGCAGCGTGCCGTTTGGGTTCTGCGTATAGTCGCCCGAAACATGCAGCGTCCCGAGAGAATCGCCAGGGCTGACGATTCCGCTGTTCACGAGGTTTCGCAGAAAACCGGTTCCACCGAACAGCCCGTCGGGATTAACGAGTGTTTGCACGCTTGCTATCGACCCATCCACGATCAAGCTTCCGCCATTCACCGTCGTCGTGCCGGTGTAAGTATTGGCCTCGGTCAAAGTCAACCTGCCAGTGCCCAGCTTGACTACATTACCCGTACCGCTGATCACCCGGTCAAATGTTACGGAGTCGCTTCGATTGAAGGCCAAAGTCCCATTGTCGATCACATTTCCAGTGATGCTTCCGGCGGTTCCACCATTGCCGACCTGGAGCGTTCCAGCACTGATCGTTGTGCCGCCGCTGTACGTGTTCGTGCCCGTCAGCGTCAGCGTCCCGAGGCCATCCTTAGTCAATGAACCCACGCCGCTGATCACTCCGCTCAAGGTCGAGGTGGTGCCGGCATCGGCCAGAAACGTGCCGGCCCCAGCATTGAGCGTGACTGCTTTGCTCGATGTGATTCCGCCCCCCGCCGCCAGCGCTTCCAGGGTACCTCCGTTAAAGCTGAGCGGCCCGGTTCCCAGATTACTGTCGCTGTTAACGGCAAGGATCCCGCCGTCGAGGTTCGTGCCGCCGCTGTAGGAGTTGTTGGCGGTCAAGATCACCGTGCCAGGGCCGAGCTGCGTCACCGCACCGCTGCCCGAGATCACCCCTGGAAAGTTCACTGTATTGCTGCGGTTGAAGGCTAACGTCCCGTTGTCGGTGACATTCCCAACGATGCTTCCGGTTGTTCCGCCGTTGCCGAGCTGCAAGGTACCGTCGCTGATTATGGTGCCCCCCGTGTAGGTGTTGTCGCCACTCAGAATCAAGGCTCCCGCGTCCGTCTTGGTAAGCCTTGCAGGGCCAGAGCTGTCATCGGCAATTGGCGCCGAGACTGTCGCTTTGAGGCCTGCATCAACCCGAATTATGGTATCAGGCGCGGCCAAGAGTTTTTGCGAACCAGGCGCTAGAATCACGTAGCCATCGGTCAGGAACTGCATCCCGGTAAAGTGGATGTCGTCCCCCAAAGTTACCGTTCCCGCCGTTCCCGCGAAGATGGCAAAGCCGTTTCCCCAAGCGGCGTTGTGTGTCCCGTCCTGGGTAGTCCAGTTCGTGTTCGTTCGGACGTTATTCCAAGTGCCGTTTCCTCCGCGACCGAAGGCGATGCTGCCTGGCGTCGTATTACTCCCATCCCAGAATTGAGTGGGAAGGCCGCCTGAGACGACCAAATTCACTTGGTTCGCGTGGGCGGTATCGACGCTGA
>DATNNZ010000506.1:0-3130 GCA_035601575.1 Chthoniobacterales bacterium | reverse complement strand
CCGCGTCAACATGATCTCGCCTGGATTCATCGAGACTTCGGGCGCACACGGCATGATTGTGCAACTCAGCCAGAGCAGCGGTATCAGTGAGGACGCTGCTCGACAGCAAATCATGAATATGATCGGAGGGATTCCCATTGGCCGACCCGGCCAGCCCGAGGAAGTCGCCGAACTGGTGGCATTCCTAGCATCCGATCGTGCAGCTTCAATTCACGGCGCGGACTACATCATTGATGGCGGTACGATGCCTACCGTTTGATCGAGAATAGTGGGCCGATCGTCGGCAAACCGGAAGGTATCCGGTTCCACCTCGGGATTAGTCCTGTGAAGTCGGCTTGTAGAACGTGATTGGGCGATTCGCGATGTCTATCTCCAACGATTCGCTGTTAATGCTTTGCTGCGGCAGTAGCAGACATCGTCCCTTCGTTGCGCAGGGGCAATGGCGTGTTTGCTCCGAAGCATTGAGCGGGAGCAGTATCGAGAAAAGAGAAGGAAAGTGCCCCAGACTCCTGGCTCGACTTACGCGGCAAGCCGCTCAACAGAAGGCGTAAGGCAATAATCCCCAACTCATCACGCCTTGGAGCGTTCAGTCAACTACCGTTCAGCAAGAAAATGCTCAAGTCAACTTTAACGTTTTGATATTCGATGAGAACGGCCCGGACGGGCTACTGTGGTGATGTCGGTTTCGCACTCCCGCTATTTGCGACTAACCGTGACAACCCGAATCACAGCGCATAGATGGTCGGTTCCCCAGACTCGAACCACAGACCTCTACCGCGTCAAGGTGGCGACGTTAGGTTTTACAGCAACTTACAAGACCGCGATCCCCACCGCAGCTTTCTCAGGCTGAATCAGCGCACGTCGGTTTTGGATCCGATTCGGGCACGGATTGCTGTTGGTCAAACCTTTCGATCCGACGTAGATCGCCAAATCGGAGCAGCGCACCGAGTGCGAGAAGGAATGTCGTGAGGGCCACGACCTGCTGCCACTCCAGTTCGGTTACGCCTCGCAAGATGATTTCCCGCAGAGTGGCCACGATTCCAAGTTCGACCATGAAGTCCACGGCTACCCGGTGCTCCTGGAGGTAGATAATCAGGAGACGCACGACCTCGACCATGACCAGGATGAAGAGCACCTCGGCGATAACCTGACGGAAGTTCAGCGTTGGCTGAAATACTTCTCGAAGCAGCCAAAAAACAGTACGGCCCATGAGTCCAAAGAGCGCCAGGCCAATTGCGAGGACCAGGAGATCTTGAGCCGGCTCAAGCAAGTGTCTGGTAAGACGGTGAATATGAGTGTGTGGAATGCTGGCGTTCAGCGCCACGAGAAATGTCCTTTCTGGCGATCAGGGCTCGGCGCCTCTGAGCGCCCACAAAAATCGTTTGCTCAACCGGAGGCCAGGTAGCGGTGCACGAAGGTGACAGCCATTGCTCCTTCACCGACAGCGGAAGCGCAGCGCTTCACGGAACCGTGGCGAACGTCGCCCGCTGCGAATTGTCCCGGGATGTTGGTTTCCAGATAGTAGGGATCGCGATCGAGGGGCCAGACTTCAATGGATTTCCCGTTGCGGCGAAGGTCAACGCCGGTGAGCAGGTAGCCGCCCTCGTCGCGTTGAATGCCCGCAGCGGCGGCCCATTCCGTGCGGGGATTTCCTCCGATGCAGACGAAGAGCCAACGCGTGGGATAAGTGTGCGATCTGGAGGTAGCGCGATTCTTGAGTGTGACGGAACGCAAGATCGTGTCGCCATCGACAGCGGTCACCACAGTGTCCGTAAGAACCTCGATGCGTTTATTGGAGTAGATTCGATCGATCAGATACGCGGAAACCGTGGTCTTCAGAGAGCCGTCTCGAACAACGAGTGCGACCTTATCGGCAATCGTGGCGAAATAAAGCGACGCTTGAGCAGCGGAATTGCCGCCACCGACGATGAAGACGTGTTCGTTGCCGCAAAGAAAGGCTTCGCTGGCACCGGCGCCATAGTAAATGCCGGCGCCGGTGAATTTTTCTTCATTGGGTAACCCGAGGCGACGGTAGTCAACGCCGGTAGCGCAAATCGCAGCTCGGGCAACAATTTTTGTTCCATCGGCAAGATAACCGACGCGCTTTCCGGTTGAAAAATCACCGCGAACGCCTTCGCGATCAAGCAAGAGTTCCGCGCCAAAACGAACGGCCTGTTCTCTGGCACGTTCCATAAGGTCCGCGCCGCTGATACCGTGCGGAAAGCCCAGATAGTTTTCAATTTTCGGGCTGCTGCTGGCCTGGCCGCCGACGGCCCAACGCTCAATGACCACAGTTCTGAGACCCTCGGAGGCTCCGTAAACTGCGGCGCTTAGACCGGCCGGCCCGGCTCCATAAATGGCCAGATCGTACTCGAAGTTTTTTGGATCGTGATACCAACCGAGTTTTTCGATAATTTGCCGAATGGTAGGCTTCTCCATCCGGGATTCGTCCCCAAAAACACAGACGGGCAGCCGGGGGTCATTGGCGTTTTCGAGACCGATCTGACGAGCCTGTTCATCACGGTTAATTTCGATCCAGTCGAAAGGAATATCGCAGCGATGCAGGAAATCGCGGATGGCATAGGCCGAGGGTGCGCCTGTCTTGCCGTAGATTCTGACGCGAGCAGAACCATTGTTTTTTGGATCATCGGGCATAGGTCAGAGTGTGCGCATGGAGCGCTATCGCGGTAAATATTTGGTCGCGGGCTGATTGCGCACGCGCGAGGCTACGTTGCTTGCTTCTCAATGAGTTTTCGCGCGGCGATGGAGAGCATGAGCCGAGCCATACCGCTGAAGATCATGCTTATTCCAACCAGCGTTCCGATGACCCACGCGGCGCTGAGTGGCCAGGTGCGCCAGATTATTACGGCCAAGATCAAAGTGATAATAGCGTCCACGAACAGCCATCCGGAACCTGGCGCAGGGCGCAAGCGAACCGCCAGAATGAATTCCAGGATGGCTTCGACCACGAGATACGCAGCGAGGCCAAGCGTGAGGGAGACGAGACCCAGGATTGGATTCCACAAAACATAGACGCCCGCGGCAATGTAGAGAAGGCCAAGGAGCAGTTCCCAAATCATGCCTCCCTTCTCACGCGTTTGCCATCCGTAGACGAGATGGGCTACGCCGC
>DATNNZ010000505.1:0-15714 GCA_035601575.1 Chthoniobacterales bacterium | reverse complement strand
AATCGAGAAATAATTTCGGCCTCATTCGTACGGGAGTTCGTTTCGCGTTCTAATCGTCCGCAATTCTAATCAACACTTTGAAGGCCAACCATTCGAGGAATGGTTGGCCTTCGATTTTCGGTAAGGTGAATTGTAACGCCGCCAATTGGTCGCATCAAAAAGCCGGCCCCAAAGGTCATTAGCGCCAGCATCAGCGATGCGAAAGCATTCTCGTTCGGAAAAAACGTGCGTCCGATCGAGGAGGCATAATAGCCGAAGACCATGAAATCGAAACATCTCCAGGAAATTGCCGCTGGAGACCCGAACGACGTTCATGACCTTGGCCCGCCGCGGCCCGGGACGGGCCGCCCTGGCTCGCCGACGATCTGAATCATGCATGGGGAACTAAATGTTGCTCGACCAATGAATGACGATCGGGTGCGCCACTATCCAAAAAGCTTACCCAGCATACCAGAGGACCGCACAAAAATGGCAAAGCGTTCCGGCCAGGACGAAAAGATGCCATACCAAATGACCGAAACGAATACGCTTGAAGGCATAAAAAATCGTGCCGGCGGTGTAAGCGATACCACCTGCCGCGATCAAAATTAATCCGGCTGGGGCTATATGAAGCCAAAAAAGCCGGCCTGCTAAAATAGCAATCCAGCCCAAGGCAAGGCAGAAGCAGATATTAGCGACTCGATATCTCACTCCGCCACACGCAATGAACACGACTCCTGACGCCGCTAAGGCCCAGATCGCAGCAAAGAGTGTCCATCCCCAAAACCCACGTAATGCGCCGAGAAGGAATGGCGTGTACGTTGCCGCAATCAAAAGAAAAATTGCCGCATGATCGAATGCCCGGAAAACTTGCTTCAATCGTTGTTGACGCGTGATGTGGTAGAGCGTGGAAAAGAGGTATAGCCAGAACAACGCGATTCCGAAAACGAGGGCGCCGACTAGCGCAAAACCGCCACCTCGTTCGAGCGCCGACATAACCAAAATAGGAATGCCAGCGATCGCCGCGATCAAACCGATTCCATGGCTGATACAATTCGCGATCTCTTCCGCAACTGATTGAACCCGGTCTGCCTTGGTCATCAATGATTGCATACTTCCACATCGCAACGACCCAAGCGATTGGAATTTAGCGCTTTCGACTACGCGAACGGAATTCAGTGACCGTTTCACTAGACTCGACTCGACTTCCGGAAAAGACTGCTTAGCTTCAAGTCATGGCAAGGATCGGATCAACGAAACTTGAAGTCTTTCCCTTGGCCTTGGGTGGCAACGTATTTGGCTGGACCGCCGATGAGAAGACGTCCTTCTCCATCCTTGATGCTTACGCGGCGGCAGGCGGTAATTTTGTCGACACTGCTGACGTCTACTCGGCGTGGGCACCCGGTAATTCCGGCGGAGAATCAGAAACCATCATTGGACGCTGGCTCAGCAGCCGGGGGAACCGCGAAAAGATGATCATTGCAACCAAAGTTGGAATGCATCCGAAATTGTCCGGGTTGGCGCCTGCCACCATTCGCACGGCCGCAGAAAAGTCTTTGCGACGACTGCAAACCGATTACATCGATCTTTACTACGCGCATCAGGATGACGAAAACACGCCACTCGAAGAGACCCTTCGCGCCTTTGGTGAACTGGTTGAGGAGGGAAAGGTTCGCTACGTCGCGGCTTCCGACTACTCAGCCGCTCGGTTGCAGGAAGCTTTGAGCGCTTCCGATCGCGCCGGCTTCGTCCGCTACGTTGCCCTTCAGCATCATTACAATCTGCTCGAGCGCGACCGATATGAAGGCGAACTAGCTAATGTCGTCGCGCGCGAAGGTTTGGCCTCAATTCCTTATTTTGCTTTGGCCTCGGGTTTCCTCACTGGAAAGTACCGGCCGGGCGCAAAAGTCAGCAGTCAGCGAGCGGAGAAAGCAGGAGGGTACTTAAACGATAGAGGGATCAAGGTACTCGCATTCTTGGACGAGGTGGCGGCTGCCCATGACGTGTCGGTCGCTTCGGTGGCTCTGGCTTGGCTCGCCGCTCAACCCACCGTCGTTGCGCCCGCCGCCAGTGCGCGCACCCCCGAACAGTTACGCGATCTGTTGCCCGTAGCCGATCTAAGATTGACTAAAAGCGAGGTGAGCCGATTGTCGGAGGTGAGCGCGTAAGGAAAGGAAGTCGACCGATCGTGCTAAATAAGGTTGTTCCAGAGGGACCTGACGGACTTCGTTATAAAAAATGCGGCAGGTTCTAAGCGGCGAAGCCGCTGCGATGGGCGATCATTTGCCTATCGAACAAAGTCCGACACATCCTGTCAGGGACGATCGAAATAACCTGCTTTTGGGCCAAACGATGCAGCGTTCATCGATCGTCGCGCCCGGGACGGGTCGCCCTTCTTTAACGAGGACCCAGCACTTCGTACTGGGCTACTTCATCAGGTCCCGGCGGGATCGCTGGGAAGCGAGCCCTTGTGCAGGGAGCGGCCCGGTAAGGATTGACCCATCTTGCGGATATCAGATGGTAGAAAGCAGGGCCTAAATACTGAGAAGGCTTGGAAATACCGCTGCTTGGGTTCACAATACAGGCGTGCACTCGAGTTTCCGCCAGGCGTGGATCAACTATCGTCGACTGCGCTTCTTCGTGATCGGGCTTTTCGTAGCGTTTATGTTGGAGCTACGATTTCTCCTTTTTCTCCCTGGTCTCGTATTCGCATTGACCTTTGTCGCATACTACTTCTCGGCGACTTGGTTGGCCAACTGGAAGTGTCCACGGTGCCGGCAACCCTTTTTCCGAGGCTCTTTCATTCGCAGTCTTTATGGAGGTAAATGCTTCCACTGCGATCTTCCGAAATGGAGCGTGATGGAGACAAGCCCGCAAAAATCACGCGCTACCGGAATTGACCCGCACATCGTAGGCTAATGTCCTGTCCGCGAAATAACGTGGCTTTCGCCGCTGGTCAGTTGGCTGTTTTTCAAGGCGCGAGCGACGCAGGCTAACTCATGCCGGCAGGGCGGGTTCCTGACCATTGTAGCCCCGAAACGGCCGGTCCTCGAGCAAGTTTTGATAACCGTAGAAGCGACGACCGATGAAACGTTTTGGAACAGAATTGACCACGACGCCGGAAACCTGAATCCGGCGCAACTTAAGTTCGGCCATCGCTGTCAGCGCATCCTGGGGGCGGCTAAGCCCGAGCCGGACGACAAACAACGTGGTGTCCGCATAGGCGGCTAGAGCTACGCTGTCATCGGTCGCAAGTACCGGCGGCGTGTCGATCAAGATGTAATCAAACCGAGAATTAAGCTCACGGCGCAGGTCGTTTAGACCAAAGCTTAGAAGGTGCTCAGTAATGTTCTGGATCCGCTGGCCACAAGACATTAGATATAAGTGCGGCATACGAGTCTCTTGCACTGCACCTGGCAGGCCCTTCTGCCGGGTCAAAAGATCCGATAGACCCGGCCCACTGGCGACGCCAAATAACTGGTGAAGTTTGCCTCGCCGCATGTCGCCATCGATGAGAAGAGTGCGCGCATTGGTCGCAGCCAACGCAATGGCCAGGTTTGCGGCGACCAAAGACTTACCCTCTCGGGGAACGGCGCTGGTCACGGCCAGGCATTGCATGGCTAGGGAATCCTGTGGTCTGCGAAGAATGCTTGAGCGAAGATGACGAAACGATTCGGCTATTCCGACATGCTTTGGGGTACAATCAAGAACAGTTCGCTGTTTGCTAATCCAGGGGTCGCGCAATATTTTGCCAACGACGGGGAGATTCAAGGTGCGCGTGACCGCTTCAATTGTGGTGAAGCGCGGCGCTAAACGCGAACCTATAAACAGGCCGCCGAGACCAAGACCCAGACCGAGAAGCCCAAACTTTAAGAAATTGGTGACAGGCGACTTTGCTACTCGCGTTGCCTCGCCCGCATTTTCCAAGATAGCGATCGGCTCTTGCTCTAAGCGCTGGCCCACGTCGATACTCTGGAGCTGACTCACGAGCTGGTTATAGGCGTTGCGACTGCTGTCGACCTTCGACTTCAGGTTTTGGTATTTGCTCAGGTTTTTGTTCAGGTCTTCGAGGTGAGCCTGTTTCTGTTCGACCTCTTCCTCAAGAGCTGCTCTCTCCCGGTCGATGGAAGCGATTTGATCGTTTCGGTGATCCCTCTGTTGGGACTTGAGAACCGTGAGGTGATTTCTATCCTCCGCAATCCTCGATTCCAGTTGCCTGACCTTCGGATGTGCGGGCTTCAAGCGCTTCAGCATCCGTTCCCGCTCGGCCTCTAACACCGCAAGCTCTTCTTGCGTGGCAGCAAGCCGGTCTTGCCCTGCATCGTTCTGGCCAGCGCCGCCGATGGAACCTGAATCAAGCGGAATCGCCGCAGCCGCCGTCGATGGATCGGTCCCGCTACCGGTCGAGGACCCCGACCGCCCTAACTGTAGATCGGCAATTTTCTGTCGAAGCGTATTCAGGTAAGCGGTCGTCGCGGTGATATCGTCCAAGGGTGACATTGTACTAAACTGGCGTTGGAAGTCGTTTAGCTCCTGAGTTGCTCCGTCCAGTTCCGGTTGCACTCTCGCTATTTCCCTCGACACCGCGGCAGACGCGCTTTCCGAACGCTGTCGCCGTATATCTTGGCGAACCTCGAAAAATCCTTGCATCGTGGCCTGCAAAGTCGCTTGCGTATAAACGGGATCAGTTCCGGTCGCACTCAGCTCAAAGATCGCTGTCTGCGGAACGAAAGTCGCATGAATACCGACTGCCGATTTCGGATGAGTGAGGCTTTGATCTGCCAAAATTGTTTGCGCGCGCCTGGCGACGACGTCGCCCTGAATGATTGCTGCCTGGGTCCCAAGGAAATCTTCACTGTTCTCTTGATAAGCCGCTCCCATTCCTAAATTCATTTTCCCGGCCACAACCATTTTGGCGGTACTCCGATAGTGCGTCGGTTCCCTTGAGTTTAGCCAGGCTGCGGTCGCAAGGCCCGCTAGCACAGTGATCGTCGGCAGCCACCAAAAGCGCCTGACTTCTGCGTAAATTGTCCGAAGATCAAAGGTTTTCATTAGGTGTGCTACTACCAACTCAAGAAACGCGCCGGAACTACGACAACATCCCCAGGTTTCAATGTCTCATCCAGATCGGTTCGGCCTTGGTCAATCACGGCGGAAACATCAATAATCTTTGTCTGACTCGTTGACCCGGATCTGCGCACCACCTTCACTTTTCGTTTGTTGGCGAAGTCCGAGAATCCGCCCGATTCCAAAATCGCCTGGGTCAGCGTCAGAGACTCGTTGGCACGCAGTTCGATTACTCCTGGTTTGGCAACTTCTCCAGTTAAATAGACTTTTCCGGGAGAAAGCGTCGTCCGCTTTTCGACCGAGATCAATACCGTGGCCTTCTTATATAAATTCTTCTCCAACGCCTGTTTGATTTGATAGGCGAGGTCTCGCGGCGTTCGATTCACTGCCGGCACGCTACCTACGTATGGAACTCGGACTTGGCCAGAGTCGCTCACGGTAAGCGAAGTCGCCGGGTCCTCATCCTCCAAGATGCGGAACACAAGCTGGTCGCCAATCCGAATGGGAGTCTCGTTATCGAGCTGCTCCATCGAAGTAATCGGTCCACTGTGGCGATGCGCGCTTTGTGCGTCTGCCGGACGCGGAATCGTCGAGAAGAAAAGAAAAGCGCACACCAGTAATCGGCTAAAATCCATCTTTGATCCACGCACTTTCATACCTGCTTAGCTCCGATCACTATTACATCCAGGGAGCACTGCACGTCCAGGTCGCTTCCTTCCTCGTCTCTCTCTGGTGTATATCGGTAGCAAAAATAGGGCTTAACGACTTGTTATCCGAAATCGAGCTGATCCTCAGTCGGAATACCTGCGAATTGTTGACATTTCTAACCGGCGCAAACCGAAAGCAGGCTAAATCCGTGCTCCTCACCACCGATAGTCTGGTCAGTGCGAATTTTACGTTGGCTGAGATCGGTCATAGTGGTGCCTCGATATCTAGCTGTAATCGGATCACTTTTAGATTTTGCTGGCCCGCGAATCGCCGGCCGATTCCGCAAAGCCCTCTTTCGTCCACTTAGTGGAGTGGTGGCTGCGTCTCTCTACCGGCGCGTCACGGGAATTTCCCGGCTAGAGGCCACGCTCGGCGGAGCCGTCGCGGGCTGCCTCTACCGTCTCACAATCTATGGTCTGGAGAACTTACCCAAGCACGGTTTTCTGCTGGTGGCCAATCATCCCTGCGTGTTCGACATCGAAGGACGGGTCTCACGCCTCTCGGAGCTTTGGCAAATGCCGTTGGCGCCACATGACATAAATGACCGGATAGACTAACAGATTCAAAACCGCGGATGTGATGATTCCTCCAATCATCGGCGCCGCAATCCGTTTCATAACGTCGGCACCGGCTTGGTAGTCGGACGACGACATAATCGGGAGAAGACCGAAGAGTATCGCGCAGACGGCCATCATTTTAGGCCGAATCCGTTGGACCGCACCTTCGCGGACGCAGGCATTGAGGTCCGAAAGAGAATTCATCCGCCCCTCGGCTCGAAACCTTTCCCAACTCAAGTCCAGATAAAGTAGCATGACGATTCCGGTCTCAGCATCAAGTCCCGCCAAGGCAATCAGCCCGATCCAGACAGCCACGCTCATATTGTAACCCAGCAGATAGAGCAGCCAAAACGCACCGACGAGGGAAAGAGGCACCGTTAATAAAACAATGAACGTTTTCGTTACCGAGCGGGTGCCGAGATAGATCAAAACGAAAATGATCAAAAGGGTAAAAGGGACCAAGATCGCGAGCCGTTTTTCGGCAGCTTGCAAATATTGAAACTGACCTGCCCATTCAACGTAGTATCCGGGAGGAAATTGGACTCTTTCACTGATCCGCCGCGAAGCCGCTTCCACATAGCTGTTGATGTCGCGGTTGGTGATGTCGACAGAAACGTAACTCACGAGCTGCCCATTCTCGGTTCGAATATCGGGCGGTCCGGTTCGATAGCGAATATCGGCCAGTAAAGAGATCGGAACCTGCTCTCCACCAGGAGTAGCGACGAGTACCCGCTTTAGTGCATCGATGTTATCGCGGAAATCACGCGAATAGCGGACGCTAATGGGATACCTCTCACGACCTTCGACGGCCGCGCCAATCGTATTTCCGCCAATGGCAGTTTCCACGATTTGGTTGACGTCCTCGACCCGCAGGCCATAACGAGCCGCAGCCTCGCGATTAGCAGTGAAATCAAGGAAGTAGCCTCCCGTCGCGCGTTCCGCAAAGACACTCCGGGTATCGGGCAGATCGGCCAAGGCTCGTTCGATAGAAATGCCAACCCGCTGGATGCCTTCCAAGCTTGGACCAAAGACTTTGATACCGAGAATCGAGCGCAAACCGGTGGTCAACATCTCAGTCCGTGTTTGGATTGGCATCCAAAACACTTGAGCCATTCCTGGTGTCTTAGTGGCCTCACTCATTTCCGCAGTGATTTTCTGCCAAGTCATCCCGGCTGGCCATTGTTCGGGAGGCTTCAATTGCACCACGGTCTCGAACATCGAGAGCGGTGCCGGATCGGTCGGCGTGTCCGCCTGACCCGCCTTGCCGAATACGCTTTCGACTTCTGGAAACCTCTTGAGAATACGATCTTGAATTTGCAGAATCTTGCTCGCTTCTCGGCTCGAGATCCCGGGGACTGCTGCCGGCATATATAAAATCGTGCCCTCGTTCAATGGCGGCATGAATTCTTTTCCGAGGCGGCTGATAGGAATCCAGGTAAAGAGCAGCGCCCCGATGGCTACGCCAAGCGTCAACCAACGGAATCGAAGGACCAGGCTGACCAGCGGGTTATAAAGAGCGATCAAAAGAGCGCTAATCGGATTTTTTTTCTCCGACATGACCTTGCCGCGGATCAACCAGGTCATTAGGACAGGCACCAACACCAATCCAAGGAGTGAAGCAAAGAACATGGAGAAGGTCTTGGTGAACGCCAGTGGCCGAAAGAGTCGTCCTTCCTGCCCTTGCAAGGAGAAGACCGGGATGAAGCTGACTGTAATGACCAACAGCGAGAAAAACAAAGGTCGTCCGACGGTCTGGGCTGCACTGACGATGATGTCGAACCGCTCTCGTCCCCGAGCATCGCAACCGCTCTTCTGCCGAAACTGCTGCAGGCCCCGGTGGGCGTTTTCCACCATGATAATCGCGGCGTCGACCATCGCACCGATCGCTATGGCAATTCCCCCAAGCGACATGATGTTCGAAGTCAACCCGAGCCATAGCATCGGGATGAACGACAAAATGATCGCAACTGGCAACGTGATAATGGCCACGAGCGCCGAGCGTACATGCCAGAGGAACAATACTGAAATCACCGCAACGACGATGCTCTCCTCCAGCAACTTCTCGCGCAGGGTGTCGATGGCCCGGTAAATCAGTGTGCTCCGATCGTAGGTTGGTACGATGCGCACACCTGGCGGTAAAGAAGGTTTGATCTCTTCGATCTTCTTCTTAATTCCGGCGATTACCTTAAGCGCATTCTCGCCGTAGCGCATGACGGCAATGCCGCCAACTACTTCGCCTTGCCCGTTGAGTTCGGCCGCGCCATACCGAAGGTCGGGGCCCAAATGTATTTCCGCCACATTTCTCAGATAGACCGGGACACCATCTTGGACCTTCAGGACGACTTGCTCCAGGTCGCTGATACCTCGGATGTAACCACGTCCACGGACGAAAAATTGGGTCGTTGCAATTTCGACTGTCTTACCCCCTACATCCGTGTTGCTCTTGCGGACCGCATCGACGACATCGCTGATTGGAACGTTGTAGGCAGCAAGCTTGTTGGGATCGAGATCGATCTGATATTGCCTGACAAAACCGCCCACCGGAGCCACCTCGGCCACACCTTCGACCGACTCCAACGCGTACCGAAGCCTCCAGTCCTGGAGAGACCGCAGCTGGGCCAAATCGTTTTTTCCGCTGTCATCGACCAGCGCATATTCGAAGATCCATCCGACGCCCGTCGCGTCCGGCCCAATGACCGGGTTTACACCTTCCGGCAGTGTGCCTCGTACTGAGTTGAGGTACTCGAGGACTCGTGACCGGGCCCAGTAAATGTCGGTGCCATCCTGGAAAATCACGTAGACAAATGATTTTCCAAACATGGATTCGCCACGCACAGATTTAACCTTGGGTGCGGCAATGAACTTGGTGCTGATCGGATAGGTTATCTGATTCTCAATCAAATCGGGCGAACGCCCCTCCCAATCGGTATAAACGATGACCTGGACATCGCTGAGATCGGGGATTGCATCCAGCGGTGTCTGGTACAACGCGTAGATGCCCGCCGCGACCCCAAGGATCGTCAAAACGATGACGAGAAACGGGTTCCGCGCGCTAACGGAAATGACCCGCGCAATCAATGTATCGGCGGTCCCGCGGTCTCGCCCATCCCTTTTTTGGACCGGCGGCCAATCGTCGCCACCGGCCTTTACTTCGGAGACAGGATCGTTACGCACGTGAATTTAAGCGACTGCGAATTACGGATATCACATCGCAATCCGCATTCCGCAATCGACTGTTTCTTCTGTCACCTCTCCCCTTCCGAACCGGCACCGGTCAGTGTCGAGTCATCCCGAAAATCCTTGATGACGCCTTGAATCTGTGCCTCGGCATCGATCAGAAAATTCGCGCTTGAGACGACACGGTCTCCCTCGTGCAAGCCGCTAACGACCTGATAATAGCGTTTCTGATTGGGATCGCCTGACTCCATAAACTGCCGGCCAACTTGAATAAAGCGAGCCTCCAATCTTCCAGACCCCTTATCCACAAATACCAACATTCGGGATCCTGTGGGAAGAACCGCATCAAACGGAATTGTGAGTAATTCGCCCGCATCAATCTCGGCCACGACATTGGCGTACATACCGGGCCGCAGCCGGCCAGCCGGATTTGGAACGTCAATACGAACCCGCACGGTCCGTTTTGCAGAATCAACCACCGGGCTGATAGCGCCGATTTTCCCTTCGAATGAGCTGTTGGGGAACGCCGGCAATCCAATCCTCACCGCTTGACCCTCTTGCAGAAGTCCGATCTCGTTCTCGTAAAAATTCGCCCATAACCATAGGCGCGACGAATTAAGGATGGTCATCACTTTGTCTCCTCGTTTTACACTCAACCCAACCTTCATTGGCGCCTCGCTAACGACGCCGTTGAAAAGCGACCGAAGCAAGAAATGGTCGGTGGGTTGAAGCGTGCGTTCCAATTCCGCGATCTCGCTCGGACTGACATTCAAGAGCTGCAGCCGACGGCGCGCGTTATCAATCACTTGATCCATCGATGCCGCGGGAACACTGCCATTTTCACGCACTTTGAGTACGTTAACCAACTCCTGTTCCGGGGAGCGAAGGTCTGGCGTGTAGATGACCATCAGAGGCTGCCCGACGGTTACGTGCTCGCCCGGCGAGGTCACACGCAGTTCTTCAACGTAGCCATCTACGCCGGTCACGCATTCAAAGACCTGCGCCTGATCTGGTTCCAAGGTTCCAACCGAGCGGATACCAAAACGCATGTGCCTGGGTCGCGCCTCCGCGTAAGTCACTCCGATCTGCTGCTGACGCTGGACCGGAACAATGAATTCGTGCTCGCTGGACTGGGGGGCGTCATCTTCACCAGATAGTTCCTTTCCGGCAGGCAATTGACGGACTGTTGTCGCTCGTTGTCGTTCGTTGTCGTTCGTTCTCGTTGGCTGTCGCACCGGAGCGAGGTCCATCCCGCAAATCGGGCACTTCCCAGGGGTTTTCGAGTGTACCGAAGGGTGCATCGCGCAGGTCCAGTAATCGACTTCTGCGTTCGCAACGTGGCCGGTAGACTTCGAACAGGCAGCAAACCCGGCCAAAATCAGAAAGAATAGAGGCAAGCATGCGAATATTAGAGCGTGTTGCCGAATCATTTGATGGGGAGCTCGCAAATTTACGAGAATTCTCGCATTTGTGACCGATTTCTGTAGAAAACCCGATTTTTTGGCAATTTTGCGACTTGTCTTTGGATACTCCTGGGCAAATTCTAGCACCTAATGCCTTCCCCGGAACATGCTGCACGAGAGTTCAAATCGGCGACGGTAGCGCCAGCTTTAGTTCTTCCGGACATTCGAGAGCCAAAGAATCAAGATGGCCCTCATTCTGCCTCGGACAGAGATTGCCATCCGCAGTTGCCCGTTTTCATTCTTTGTCGTTCGCTGCTACCGGCTGTCGTTCATTGCCGAAGCTGTTCCGGTCCCAAAATCAGGTCTCCGGCAGGCGATTGAGGGGTCGGTTGAACATATTCGAAATGGAGGAATTCTCTGCATCTTTCCAGAAGGAGAGATAAGTCACAGTCGAGGTCTTCTGAAATTGAAGAAAGGATTCGCGCTGATCGCCCGGCTCGCCAAATGCGACGTCGTTCCCGTTTGGTTAGATGGTCTTTACGATTCAATTTTTTCGCTGGAAGATGGAAAGTACACTTTCAAGTCTCCTAGAAGGATATACTCTCCGGTAACCATCTCATTCGGAAAACCGATTCCGACCCAGTTAGCCGAAAGTGAATGGGTCCGTCAAAAACTACTCGAACTTAGTGCAAGCCGCAGAAGGCCTTTGGCAGGAAGCTCTGGCGGTCAGAAATTCAGCAGCCTTTCCGGAACATAAATCACATCGCCGCCGCTGACATAGGCCGCGCGCGTCGGCAGCCCGCGCAAGACCGGCCGCAAATCGAAGAATTCTGTCTGGTGTTCTCCCTTCACGATGCGAATAACCGAAACCTTTTTGAGATCCGCCTCCGGAGTAAAGCCGCCTGCTTCCATGATTGCTTCAAGCACGGTGGCCGGCCGTTCAAATACGATCTTCCCGGGTTTTTGCACGGCGCCCGAGACCACCACCGGTACCGCCCTGGTTTCCACAGACACCAGGACTTCGTTATCCTGAAGTTGCGGCTTGTAGAGGGCAGCTAACTCGTTTTGCAATTGTCCGGGAGACTTTCCAGCAGCTTGAACCGTCCCGATTAAAGGGAGACTGAGTGCCCCGTCCGTTCCGATCTTTTGAGTTTGATTGAGCTCCGGTGCTCCAGGGAAAGTTATCCTGATGACATCTCCAGCGTTCAAAAAATTTGGAGTTTGAGCGACTAATAGATGGCTTGTCTTCGGCGCTTGGCAACCGGTGCAAAACAGGAGAACGAAAGCAACTAGTTTACCTATGCTCCCAAGTGCTCTGGCCGAAAATGAGCAATTTTTGACGCTGATAGCAGGCCTCGGCCGTAATCCGCACGACAGGTCTGCACCGTTCTTAGATTTTAGGCAGCTATACATCTGTTTTATCTGGACTTCGTTGTCTGTCGAGCATTCCAAAAATCCTTGGCCGTTCTCGGTCTCCGTGTTCCACCCTTCTGTTTATTACATCCATAAATTGCTTTTGGCTGATCTCTTTAGGATTTATTGTGATTCCTGTCCAGAACGTTCCGTAGTGGGCAACCAAGAATCTTGGCTAAACATGCTGTACTTGAAATCAGTTTGTATGGGTTGAGAATTGGTCTCACGGCCGGAGTTCAACGGGACTTCAAACACGAAACCCGCAATTTTAGTGATCATTTCTTTGGCCGTTCGCTCGATTGTCACCGAGGTATAGCGAAGAGGCTGGCCGGCACGCAGCTGATGAGCCCGTTTTCGTGCCGGGTTTCGTGTACCTGGGAAAAACCAGGCGACTCCGCCTAGCATGGGGACCGAACGTAATACGTTTAGGCTCTTAGCCTGGAGGCCTTTAGCCCGGAGCGCGCGCCAGACGGGAATTGCAGATTCGAAGGTCCGGTGAGCTTCACTGTCCCGGGCGGCAGCGACAATGATTCGATCCTCTGGAACACCCGACCGAGTCAGCTCATTTTCTGATTGTTCCGCGTAGCTCCGACCCGCTTCCTGGCAACCTTCGTTCGCCGTAAGTCCGCCGGTCGCGACAACATATTGATAGCCACGCTGTTTGAATTCTTCGCCAGCAGCCCGTACTCCCTCGCGGCCAATCCAGCCCTCCACCACCAGAACGTCCGCCGGCGATCGCTCGGTCACCGAAAGGAAGGATTCTGGATGGCCTTTGAGCACTGAAGCAAAACAATCGTCGTCAGACGGGCGATAATAGAGAAACCTTTCCTCTCGTACGACTAACACGAGATTGACCCGATGTTTCACGATACCGTCCATCAGCAATTGCGGATTTTGAGCTTGGCGGAAACCAAATTACCTTTCGATCCGAATAGTGAACGACAGTGGGGACATGCCTTGCCATCACGATAGCTTTCGGGTCAGTATGCGAACGAATCCGCTTTGCCGCATCAGCATCCGGCGATAGCTGATTTGGGTCGGAGCGCGGATCACGGTTGATTCCGATCCCTCTGAATTTGCAGCGCGAGGCCAGTACCCACCAGACCGACGACCGCAACGATGCCTAGAAATTGGGTAATCGGCAGTGAGCCTATCCATCGAGTGCGGCTCAGCCTTGAGTAGTGCCGGCTAATTGTTGAAACAGGCGTCAGCCAGCCGGTATCGGCCCAAATCATCCAGACGGCGATTAGACCCGAGAGCAACCAGATCGCAAAAGAAAACACGTCCTCTAATCCAAAGTTCGGGAACTCGCTGGCGAAGCCAGCTCCATGCATCCATGCCCATGCCCCAACAGCGAGGACTGCCGCAATCGGAATCCATGCTGCCCCGAGTGCTCGAGGTTTTCTTTTCGCCAGAACGAAAAGCGCCTGACAGCCGCGCCAAAGATACAAACATGCCAGCGGCACAATCGGCAAAAAAAATCTGATCTCCAGATCCCAAGGGCCAAAGCAAGTAGATGAACTCGTAGCCTGTGAAATACCAATCTTGCACGTCACCGCCCGTGCGCCAGATCGAATAGCACCAGCCCAAGAAAACGAGCAAAAGTGGTCCCGCAACAAAAACCGACATCTAGGCGAGCTGGGGTAACCGGCGCAACAGTATTCGACTTAGCACATTCGCGTGCTCGGAAGCATTCTTGAAAACTCGGACGATGACATCGCCGGGCGTCGCTATCCCCAGTTCAGGGTAATTGCCACTTTTTACTTTCAATTGTGACAGATAGGACTGGGGAAAGCCAGGCACGGGCCACTCCGCAGCTGCAATCCCCGCACTTGCGCTGGCGTGACCCTGTTGCATCCATAGTCCTTCCACCCCAACTCCAACGAGAAGAACCGCGAGGTAGATTCTCAAACGGGCGTACGCCAGCCGGCGGTCGCGGAAGAGGGCTACACATATGCTCGCCACGATACCACCCAAAAGGGCAACTGCGGCTGAAGCCAAGAGCAGGGAGGCAGCCACGAGCGCGGTCAATACTGTGGTGCCAGCAATTCGGGAGACCAAAGACTTCGCCTCCTCGAGTTTCCTGGCGATTAACAAAGCGCCCATCGTCGCAAGGAAATACGGATAGGAGGGCCATATCGCCTGGGTTACAATGTCGAAATGGACGGGAGAAGAAACAAAGAGCAAGCAAATCGCTGCAGCAACTGCGCGCGAGGTTTGGCGTCGTAGTAGCTCATAAGTGATCAATAACCCCAAGGTCGCAGATAAGACCATCACCCGGAGGAAAAGGGGGTGACTGTAGCCTGCGACGGCGGACAAGAAACCCAGGATCGCCGGCAACCCGGGTGGCATGTTCGTTTCGGCAAAGCCGTTGATACCATAAAAGCCGTGCTCAACAAGTCACCGGCCGGAGTCGGCAAAGAATACCTCGTCTCCTGCAAAATCCTATGCCTGGGTAACGCAAAAAAACTGCCAGACGCCGAAGGCGATAATCAGTGCGAAAACTGGGATGTCAATCGAGCGCAGCGGCGACGCAACCTCGGCAAGTTGGGTTAAAAAGCCTATCCGGCCGAGACCGATGTGCGGCCCAGTATGATTTTCGTCAGCCATCAGGTAGCCCGAACCAAGCTCGCTCGTTTCTCGAGCTGATCCAAACAAGCGTTCTCTCGATCCGTGGATCAGGTCTTCCTAAAAGTGGACGACTGCTGCCACGGAAGGGATTCCATTGGTATCAACTAGGAAGAGCATGTAATAGCCCGGCGGTGCGAGATTCGCGTCCACTGGAGCGGTAACGGTCAGCGAGCCATTTCCTGGCACAAAAGACAAGGGGATATAACGCTGGCTCATATTATTCGCGTGCGTAGTACTCCCAAATCGGATCAACGAAACCTTTGCTATGCCCGCGGCGTCCGGAGTCTGCACGGCGAACCCTTGTCCGTAGGACAATTGCGAAGGGGCGGCGGTGATGATCGGTCGCGACCCTTTGAAGAGGTAAGGTGGTGCGAAAAATTCAGCGCTAAATTGGTCCGTAGGCTCGGTGCCATCGTTGAACCGTCCACCACCAGAAACAAGAACCCGCCCATCAGGTAGCAGCAAGGCTTCAGAATGATATAATCGAGGTGCGCTCATCGACGTTAGCGTCGTCCAAGTCTCCGTCACCGGCGACCAAAGCTCTGCCGGGAGAACAGCGTTGGCGACATCGGTGGCACCGGTCGTTGTGCCTCCACCGGTCACTAGGACGTTTCCGTCCGGCAGAAGAGTCGTATTTGCGTATGTGCGCGCAAAAGCCATTGAGGCGACAGGACGCCAGGTAGGCGAACTTTGCGTCATATCGAGCACGTAGGCGGTCGCAGCTGAGGACCGGGTTGAAGTGTCTGGATCTACGCCGGTGCCCAGCTTAATAAACTTGG
>DATNNZ010000504.1:0-5895 GCA_035601575.1 Chthoniobacterales bacterium | reverse complement strand
CGATAGACGCCTCGCCCCGCAAGAAGGTATCCTAAAAAGCCAAATCGGAGATATAACACCATGGCAGCAGCATCCCCCGAGATAGGAGCTCGTCGTCCTCCAGATGTAAAAGAAATCCACGTTGTATGGATGACCACCGGTTTAGGCTGCGACGGCGACTCGGTATCAGTCACCGCCGCCACTTTGCCGAGTATCGAAGATGTAGTTATGGGAGCGATCCCTGGCCTCCCGCAGGTTCATCTTCATAATCCAGTGCTTGCTTATGAAGTGGGTGATGACTTCATGAAGCATTGGTATCTGGCGGCCGAAGGCAAGCTAGATCCGTTTGTACTGGTGATGGAGGGCTCAATCCCGAACGAAAAAATCAAAAAGGAAGGGTACTGGGCCGCGTTAGGAACGGATTCGAAAACTGGCCAGCCGATTACAACGAACGAATGGATTGATCGTTTGGCGCCGAAGGCTCTAGCTATCGTATGCGCCGGTACGTGCGCCACCTACGGAGGCATCCACGCAATGGAAGGCAACCCGACGGGCGCCATGGGTTTGGCCGACTATCTTGGTTGGGACTGGCGTTCCAAAGCCGGACTTCCGATCGTGAATGTGCCGGGCTGTCCGGTGCAGCCGGATAATATGATGGAGACGTTGCTGTACCTGCTCTATCAGGTGGCTGGCTTAGCTCCAATGATTCCGCTCGATGACGAACTACGACCCAAGTGGTTGTTCAGCAAAACCGTACACGAAGGATGCGATCGCGGCGGCTATTATGAACAGGGCGATTTCGCTGAGGTTTACGGTTCGCCCAAGTGCATAGTCAAATTGGGATGTTGGGGACCCGTGGTAAACTGCAACGTTACCAAACGCGGTTGGATGGACGGAATAGGAGGCTGCCCCAACGTGGGGGGCATCTGCATCGGATGTACCATGCCCGGTTTCCCGGACAAATTCATGCCGTTCATGGATCCACCTCCAGGCTCGATGGTTTCTTCCGCAGTTTCCGGGATTACGGGTGGCGTTATTCAAGCGCTGCGCCAGATCACACAGCGTGCGGCAAACAAAGAGCCACGTTGGCGTCATCCGCGCGCCGAGCTGACTACTGGCTACACGCCCAAACATTATGCTCACGCCTGACCAATCTGCCGGCGGGCGTTCACCAACTTCAGCCAACAGAAGGAGATAAGAAATGTCGACTGCAACAGTTCCCGTAAAGGAAACCCGAGCTCATCCGGAAAATATCGTAGAAATGTCCTGGGATCCGATCACTCGGATAGTTGGAAGTTTGGGCATCTTTACGAAAATTGATTTTGCTAACAAGAAAGTGGTCGAGTGCCACAGCACTTCATCCATTTTCCGGGGTTACAGCATTTTTATGAAAAATAAGGATCCCCGGGACAGCCATTTTATCACTAGCCGGATTTGTGGGATCTGTGGTGATAATCACGCCACTTGCTCAGTTTACGCCCAGAATATGGCCTACGGGATCAAACCGCCAGCAATGGCGGAGTGGATTGTTAACCTGGGTGAGGCAGCGGAGTACATGTTCGATCACAACATTTTCCAGGACAATCTGGTCGGCGTCGATTTCTGCGAAAAAATGGTGCGCGAAACCAATCCTGGAGTCTGGGAGAAAGCCCAAGCAACTGAAGCTCCGCATGCCAAGGATCACGGGTATCGTCGAATAGCGGATATCATGACCGCGCTCAACCCATTTGAGGGCGAGTTTTATCGTGAGACTCTCCAGGTCAGCCGGATGACCCGTGAAATGTTCTGTTTGATGGAAGGGCGCCATGTGCATCCCTCAACGCTGTATCCAGGTGGGGTTGGCACGGTGCCGTCAGTTCAGCTGTTCACCGATTACCTCGTTCGGCTGATGAGGTACGTGGAGTTTATGAAGAAGTGCGTGCCGCTCCATGACGATTTGTTCGACTTTTTCTACGAGGCCTTGCCTGGTTATGAGCAGGTTGGACAGCGCCGGATTCTTTTGGGCTGCTGGGGATCGTACCAGGATCCTGATGTTTGCGACTACAACTACAAGACAATGGATAAGTGGGGGAAAGCGATGTTTGTCACCCCTGGGGTCGTGGTAGATGGGGAATTGATCACGACCAACCTCGTTGACATCAATGTCGCGCTTCGCATTCTGCTCGGCTCGTCATACTATGAGGACTGGGAAAAGAGCGAAACCTTTGTATCCCATGACCCGCTTGGGAATCCGATCGATCAGCGGCATCCATGGAACCAAACGACTATCCCGCAACCCCAGAAACGAGACTTCAAAGGGAAATACACCTGGGTCATGTCGCCCCGATGGTTCGATAAACGGACCGGAGACCATCTCGCGCTCGATACCGGTGGTGGGCCGTTGGCACGTCTCTGGACCACAGCTTTGGCTGGTTTAGTGGATATCGGTTACATCAAGGCTACCGGAAAGAGTGTTAAAATGATCCTTCCGAAAACCTCGATGAAGCCTGAGGTCGAGCTCGAGTGGACGATTCCGAAATGGAGTAACGCGATCGAACGCGACCGCGCCCGCACCTATTTCCAAGCCTACTCGGCCGCGGCCGCCATGTATTTCGTTGAGAAAGCGATGAAAGAATTGCATGCAGGCCGCACGGAGACCTTCACGCCGTTTAAGGTACCCGATGAAGCAATCGGATGCGGTTTCCATGAAGCTGTCCGGGGTGTACTTTCGCATCATCTCGTGATCCGGGGCGGTAAGATCGCCAACTACCATCCGTATCCACCGACTCCCTGGAATGCGAATCCGCGCGATATCTATGGCACTCCTGGGCCGTACGAAGATGCGGTTCAGAACACGCCGATTTTCGAAGAAAACGGGCCGGATAATTTTAAGGGCATCGATATCATGCGTGCGGTTCGCAGCTTTGATCCGTGTTTGCCGTGCGGAGTGCACATGTACTTGGGAGATGGGAAGGTGATTGAACAGATGCATACTCCAACCGGACTCGCTGGGTTAGCAAAGAGATGAGTCGCCGTGCCCGCAACTGGAAGGAAGAGCAATGGCTATGATCCAGACGATTGAAGCATCTCCAGACGAGATTTACGATATTGAGTTGGAACATAGTCTGCTTGAAGCTAATGCCCGGCTGGCAAAAGAAAATCGGGCGCTGCTCGATCGCCATGAGATCACCGCTATTGATGTGATGGGAGCGATCGGATCGGGTAAAACGACTCTGATCGGTCGATTGGTAGAAAGGTTGAAAGATCGCTTGGGCGTCGCGGTGTTTAACGGTGACGCAACGACCAGCACCGATGCGGATCTGATCGCGAATCAGAGCGTTCCAGTGGTTCAGATCGCGACGGTCAACGGTTGTCATCTGGATGCCAATCTGGTCGGGAAGGCGCTCCAGAAGATAAGCCTGGAGAAGCTTCGATTGATCTTGATTGAGAACATTGGCAATTTGATTTGTCCGGCCGAGTTCCCGCTCGGCTCCAAAGCGCGCGTGGTCGTGGTAAGTGTGACCGAAGGTCCTTACATGGTCAGGAAGCATCCTCACATGTTCCTCGGAGCACAGTTCGTGGTGGTGAACAAAATCGATCTGGCCGAGGCGATGGGCGTGAGCGTGGCTGAACTGGCTGAGGATGTTCACAAACTGAAGCCGGATATCACGGTGATCCCTACCAGTTGCAAGACCGGCGAGGGGCTTGACGATGTGATGGCCGCATTGCTTGCTGTCTGAAGATGGTGCACCGATGCACGAGCTATCGATCGCCTCGGCGGTAGTAGAGAGTGTCCTTGAGTTTGTTAGTGTACATCCGGTTAAGAAGGTCCTGGTCGTGAGGCTGGCGATCGGGGAGTTGAGCCATGTCGAAGCAGATCAGTTGCGTTTTTGTTACATGGCTATAACCGAGCAGACCCCCATCCAGGATTCGGCCCTGGAAATCGAAAGGGTCGAAGCGGTCGTGCGATGCGAAAAATGCTCGTATCGCGGCCGGCCGAAATATTGGGATGACGCGCTTTCGGTGGGACCTGTACCGACTCTGCAATGCCCCGATTGCGGAGCTACGGTCGAAGCGATCGAGGGAAGTGATTGCGCGATTAAATCGATCCGGTTTGCTACTGAAGATGATGGGTTAGCGGTGCCGGCCACATGAATTCTTTGACGCATATAGAACAGATGCCCGTGACGACCGACCGCCAGATCAAGCAGAGAGGTTCCTCTGGAAGCCAGAATAACGACATCAATCTCCAGGGCGAACGCATCCAAAGACTAATCGAGCGAATCGAGACATTGCCCTATCCGGCAGCAAAGGAACTGATTCAAGAATGCATGGAAGCTGTCCTCGCGTTTTATGGTCAGGGTCTCACCAGGATTCTGCAGGTAGTCAATGAGGCCGACGCTGAGAGCCAGAAGGTCTATCGAAAGTTAATTCACGACGATGTTATCAAAGGGTTCCTTCTCATTCATGATTTACATCCTTTGGACGTGGAGGCCCGTCTCGGTGAAGCCTTAGAGAAAGTCCGCCCATACCTTAAGAGTCACGGCGGGAATGTGGAGCTGGTTAGTCTGGAGAACGGTATAGCTAGACTGCGTCTGCAGGGTACCTGCCAAAGCTGCGCCTCGTCGGCCGTAACATTGGAATTAGCAATCAAACACGCGATCGAGCAGGCCTGTCCGGATCTTGTTCAATTCGTTGTGGAAGGAGTCGCGTCGGAGCCATTATCGGCGACCGCTTCACAAACATCTGCGCGCACAAGACCAGACTGGAAAGTAGTGGAGGACGCTCAGCAGCTTGCGGAGGGCGGGTGGATGCCAATTCGCCTTGGACAAATGCGGCTGGTCATTTGCAAGGTCAACGAGACCTTTTATGCTTACCGCAATCGGTGTCCGGCCTGCAATATGCCATTCGATTCAGGGGCGCTTGATGGTGGTCTTCTCTCTTGTTCGTTGGGTCACCACTACGATGTTCTACACGCGGGCCGTTGTGCTGAGATTCCCAGCGCGCATCTTGATCCTTTTCCACTTCTCGCCCAGGAAGGCGTCGTGAAAGTGGCCCTTACTCGAGAGGTCGCCGCCGATGCAACTGCCGAAACTGTATCGCAAATCAGCTGACTCATTGGGTGTCATGGAATGCGAACGCGCGAAAGTAACAGTACTCGGCGCGGTCCAAGGGGTCGGGTTCCGCCCCTTTGTCTACCGATTAGCGACTCAACTCCGTTTAAATGGCTGGGTCTTGAACTCGTCTCAAGGAGTGTTCATCGAAGTCGAAGGTCCGCTCGATTTGCTGCAGACCTTTCTGGTTCGGCTCGAGAAAGAGAAACCTCCGCTGGCGATCGTCCAGAGCCTGGAGTTTTCATATCTCGACGCGGTCGGCTACAATCGTTTTGAAATTCGCTATAGCGAGCAGGCAGGTCAGAAGACTGCGCTCATTCTTCCGGATGTCGCCATTTGCTCAGATTGTTTGCACGAAGTACTTGATCCCACGAATCGGCGGTATCGATATCCGTTCACCAACTGCACAAATTGCGGCCCGCGATTTAGTATTATCGAACAGCTGCCCTACGATCGCCCGAACACCTCGATGAAAAGGTTTCGGATGTGTTCAAGTTGTGCCGAGGAATATCATGATCCAGCCGATCGCCGCTTTCATGCGCAACCAAATGCTTGTCCTCAGTGCGGGCCACACCTCGAACTATGGGATGGACACGGCTCGGTATTGGCCCGCGGGGATGAGGCCTTACGCAATGCAGCTGAGCTGGTCGGTAACGGACAGATTCTAGCTCTGAAAGGGATCGGCGGGTTTCAATTGATTGTTGATGCACGGGCAGAGAGGGCGGTCGTCCGGTTGCGTACGCGCAAGCGGCGCGAAGGAAAGCCATTTGCGTTGATGTACCCGTCGTTGGAGCCGGTTAAGCGCGATTGCGTGGTTGCAACT
>DATNNZ010000503.1:0-38461 GCA_035601575.1 Chthoniobacterales bacterium | reverse complement strand
GAGCTGAGTTTCCAGCGCGCTCCGCTGACTAGTGGCAAGATCGGCATTCTGTTGGGCTAGTTGCGCTTTCTCTTCGGCCTTCTTGAGCTGGGTTTCCAGGGCGCTGCGCTGGCTAGTGGCAAGATCGGCATTCTGTCGCGTAGGTGTTCGAGCAACGGGAGCGGTTCGGGGCTGGCTATCGCTGCCTCCAGCAAAGCCTCGTCCAAGCTTCGATTCGTGTCCGGATCCCGCTCGAAGCGCAGACCGGCTGCTTCTGCTGGGAACCGGATCATGTTCCCGATCCCACGCGGTGTCGGAGGTTGAAGTTCGTATCTTCCGCCGAAGGCTGTGAGTTCGACCAATTCGGGAAACTTCTGGTAATGGGCGTAGAAATCGCTGCGCAACGTCGCGATAATAAAGACACGTTCGCAGCTAGCCAAAGCACAAAGAGCGGAGACATATTTCCGCTGGAGCACTGGGGAAAACGCCCCCGTAAACAACTCCTCCAGCTGATCTACGACGAGCGCAAGCTGCATCTTCGGTTTTACACGTCCCAGGCTCTTTTGTCTGACAAGCTGAACGCCTTCGCTTCTGCTTGCCTGTAGCCCTTTGCTTTCTCGCTGACCCAAGAGACGATCCAACTCCTGCCGGGTGAGCTGATCCAGCACTTCCGCTATCCGGGCCGCGGCCCCGTCCGGATCTTTCCTTAGTTGGGATGCTAGATCCCGCCATTCGTTGGTCGAAGCTGCATCCTGAAGCTGTGGCAGGGCAAACTTGGCAAGCAGAGCGGCGGCAAGTGTATCGAAAGGATCCCCGGCGGCGCCTCCAGCCCCTGGTCGTGTTAGCGCATGACGCCAAGGTCCATTCCCCGCAGGGGTCCCACCCTGAGTCAAAAGAGGAAGAACGCCGGCCCGAACCAGGGAACTCTTTCCAGAACCGGTGGGACCCACCACCAGGACGAATGGCTTCTTGGCCGTCGCCTGGTTCTTCAAAGCATCAAGCACTTCCCCGACGGCTTTCGTTCTGCCGTGGTAGAGAGCTGCATGTTCGAAATCAAAGAATTTTAGCCCCCGAAAAGGGTTCGGTTCCGAGTAGGGGACCTTTCGCAGCGTTCTCCCCGCGACAATTTCTCGATCAAACTGCCGGGCGAGGAAAACGCGAAAATGCTCTCGAAACACGTTTACGAACTCTTCCAGGTCTTGATAGTCATGGCAGCACTCGCGAAATTCTGCTCCACCATTCTTTTCCCAAGCCGCGAAAAACTCCTGCACTGCATCCCACTGCCGGCACAAGTTTTCCCGTTTTTCTTTCGGTTCGAGTGGTGCAGCGGGAGTCGCTCGATTCCGGTAAAAGTGCAACCCCGGAAACCCAGGAGTTCGCTTCGACTGATCCAATACCCAGGCAACTTCGTATTCGGTTGCGGATCTCGGTGGGCTTCCGTCCGGCATGACGAACATCGACGCGGACCTGGTTCCGAGTTGAGACCAGAGAATGCAAATGACAAGGTCATATTGGCCCGGATTCAGGATGTGCTCGCAATCCTCTGGTTCCGTCTTGGAGTCTTGAAGTTCCCAGAAGTAGGGACCTAACAACAAGCTAGCTTCTCGGTCGTCATTTGCGGCTTGCGCGGTAATTGCATCTACTTGTTTCAGTCTTCCTGGCCAATTGGAATAGGAGACGCTAACCGAAACGTCTAACTCGGCAGCGACCGAGCGAATTGATCGTTCCGCCACAATCCGTTCGTTCTGTACGTCCTCAGAGGAAGAAACAAGGATGTCGATCCTTCTCATCTTTACAGTGGCTCATTGCAATATAAGTCTGTTCGCTTCGCGTCAGTCGAGAGCAATCTTTTAATTAGAGTCTGCGTTGCCCTCGGCAACCCAACAGCTTACGGCGCGATTGATGCCGGCTGGCAACGTGAAGCTGACGTGCGATTTACCATGGATATATCAGACGCCCGAGATCTCATCCTAAAGGCGTCCCAAACCGGGTACGAGATGGTAATAAACTTCGTTTTGCCGAAGCAACTGTTTGAATTCGCGTAACCTGGTATCGGCATCAATAACTGCTAATTCGATTCCAGCAATTTCGGCGAAATCTTCCAGGTGCTCGGTTGTAACAGCATAGCTGTAGCCCGTGTGGTGTGCACCCCCGGCATAGATCCACGCCGCACAGGCAGTTTTAAAGTCGGGCAGACACTCCCAGACGGCGCGCGCGACCGGCAGCTTCGGCAAAGGCCGCAGAGGCTTAACCGCATTCACCTCGTTTACGATCAGCCGAAAACGATTGCCTAGGTCAATGATGGAGGCGTTAAGGGCGCGTCCAGGCGGCGCGTTGAAAACCAGGCGTACAGGGTCTTCCTTGCCGCCAATCCCGAGCGGATGAATCTCCAGTCTGGGCTTGGCCTCGGCGATCGATTCGCATACTTCCAGCATGTGTGATCCTAATACTAAATGGCCATCGGGATGAAGGTGGTAGGTGTAGTCCTCCATGAATGACGTCCCGCCCTTGAGATCAACGGCGATGGCCTTCATCGCTCTGACCAGGGCGCAGGTCTTCCAGTCACCTTCTCCTCCGAACCCGTAACCGTCTGCCATCAAACGCTGTACCGCCAGGCCGGGTAATTGTTTCATCCCATGCAGAACCTGAAAGTTAGTGGTAAAGCCCTTAAAGTTGCCCTCCTCCAAAAAGCCGCGCAGACCGAGCTCGATCCGCGCGCCATCCCGGAGGGCCTCGTGCCGCGCGCCCGCCTGACGCAACGGCTCTACCACGTCGTAGCGTTCCTCGTATTCAGCGCAGAGCTCGGTGACGGCCTCGTCGCTTGCGTCGCGCACGTACTCCAGGAGATCGCCAATACCGTACCCATTCACTGAATATCCGAACTTCGCTTCGGCCGCGACTTTATCGCCCTCGGTTACGGCCACCTCGCGCATGTTGTCATCGAAGCGGGCAAACTTTGCACCTTGCCAGTCATGCCAGGCGCGTGTGGCTCGCATCCAGGCAGCGATTCGGTCCTGTACCTCATTGTCGGACCAGTGACCTACTACTACCTTACGATTCAGTCTTAGCCGGGTGTGAATAAACCCCGCCTCGCGATCGCCATGGGCCGACTGGTTGAGGTTCATGAAGTCCATGTCGATTTCACTCCAGGGCAGGTCGCGATTGAACTGAGTGTGCAGATGCAGAAAAGGTTTGATTAGACTCCGCAGCCCGCCGACCCACATTTTGGACGGTGAAAAGGTATGCATCCACAAAATCAAACCCGCGCAATTCGATTCATTGTTAGCCCGGAGGCAGAGCGCGCGAATTTCCTCGGGCCGAGTTAGCACCGCCTGAATCACTAGGCTGAGAGGAAGTCGTGCGGAGATGTTCAATTCCTGAACCATCTGGCGCGAATGCGTCGCTACTTGCTCAAGAGTTTGCTGGCCGTAAAGGTGCTGACTGCCGGTGATAAACCAAATTTCGGGGAGTTGAAGATCTTTCATTGGAGATTCACGCAAAGGATAAGAATTGAGAGATTCTCAGTCGGGATTCGGCACCGCGAAGATGCCAAACGAAACTGGTTCCATCTCGAACCGGCCTTCCCGGAAGGTTGCTCCTTGCGCAAGTAACGGTGTAGCTTTGGTCACCTTCTTCAACGCAACGGTGCAGGGCCGGCCGCTGGGATTGATGGAAACGATGATGCGCTCCGAACCCGCTGCACGCAGATACACAAAAGGAGTTGTTTCAGTGTACATGGGTTCAAAATCCGCCGTGTTGGCAAGCGCAGGATGCTCACGACGTAGCTTTAACAATGTACGAGTAAAGTTGAGCATTGACGCCGGATCTTTCTCTTCGGTTGCGACATCGGGCCGCGAATCGGACGGATCGATCGGAAGATAGAGCTCGTCTGGCGCCGCGGTCGAAAATCCCGCGTTGCTCACTCTGGACCACTGCATTGGGGTCCGTGAGCCGCAGCGCTGCAAGTCATCGAGCAGGCCGCCCTCTTTATTTGGCGCATCTGGTAGAAAGCGCATTCCGATCTCGTCGCCATAATAGATAAAGGGCACTCCGGGCATCGTAAGCAGCATAGCAAAGATGGTCCGGACGTCTTGGGAATCCCGACCCCAGGTCGGACGTGGCATATCGTGATTACTTGTCGGAATGGCAATGTAGCCGCGAGTTTTCGTCGCGGCATAGTGCTTCAGGTAATTAGCAAGGAACGCCTTAATGTCGCCACCCGCTGCTCGCTGGAAAAAGGCGTGGGGCTCACGGGCGTCGCCATTAAGCCGTGACTTAGGACCGAGGAGTAGTGCATAGGCCGGTTCACCGAATTGGAGAAGCGAGTCGACGTGGAAGCCGGCCGGAATAGCTACCGCGGGGTTGCTCCATTCGGAGATTAACACCGCTTGAGGATAGTCTTTATCAAACCAGTTTCGGTAATAGCGCCAGAGCGCGGTAATCGCTGCGTGATCTGGGTCGCTTCGAATCAGCGAGGCTGCCAAATCAACGCGGATGCCGTCAGCGCCCAAATCCAACCAGAACTTCATTATATTTTTGAGCTCCTCGCGCACTGCTATGCAGGCGGAATCAGAAGTTGGCAGTTGCCAAGGTCGATCCGGTCGAGCGTAGCCATAATTGAGCGCGGGCTGAAAAGGGAAGAAATTGGGCAAATACCTTTCGGAGCGATAGCGCTCGCCGGAAAAAGGTTGGCTGCCGGGAACGTTTTCATCGGCCGGCGTCCAGATATACCAGTTCGAGTAGCGATTGGGTTGCTCGCGCCCAGCAGATTGCTGGAACCAGGAACACAAGATTGAAGTATGACCGGCGACCAGGTCGAGACAGACGTGCATCCCGCGCTTGTGTGCTTCGTCGCAGAGATTTTTTACGTCGTTGTTGGTACCGTAGCGTGAAGCGACCTTATAAAAATTAGCCACGTCATAACCGGCGTCACCAAAAGGTGATTCAAAAATGGGGTTGATCCAGACCGCGTTGCAACCCACCGAGCGGATGTAATCAAGCTTCGTAATGATGCCCGGCAGATCGCCTATGCCGTCGCCGTTAGAATCGAAGTAGCTTTGGGGATAGACCTGATAAAATATCGCTGTCTGGAGCCATTTCGGCCCCGGAGGAATTTCGGCAGACAGCGCAACAGTCTCGCTGGCGAGATAAAGAGTCGCTACCAAGGATGAGTGCCTCATGGTTACTAAGAAGAGATCTCACGCTAGCACCTGCCCGCAACGCTTCGCGCAGACCGGTGCACCTAGCAAGCAAATACGCTTCGCGTAGCGATCCAGGCGGGCGCCAAGGCGCAAAGGAGCGAAAAAGACCGGATCGCAAAGGCGTGGCGGTGAGATCCTTTGCACAGACATCACCGGAGCCGCGCAACGCGATTCGACCGAACCAAGGGCTCAACCGATTTTGAATGTCTTCTAAGTCGCGGAAGGGATTCCATTTCGCCAGGGTACTCATATCGTTATTTTTGCGGCAGGATTTTTGCTTTGCCGAGGCTCGTTCCCGCCATCTTTCGACACCTCTGGCGTAGACTTGCAGTCGGGTCTCTCAACCCAACTAATCATAGTATCACCAAGGGCTTATTCCCTCCCGATCTTGCCAAAGACTCTTCGTTTATTGGCAGGGAAAGCGGTTCTCGATCGCTCTCCTCTGGAAGTCTGCGCAAACTATTGACCGAATTTGGAATCGGAATCACAAATAGGGGCATAAAGTGGCGGAAGCATTGCGAACGCATCCAATAGCACGCGTGTGAAAATATGAATCCACCGGTCCGGCTGGTTGCGGTTGATGTAGATGGAACGCTTCTCGATGGCTCTCATCAGTTGAGAGCTAACGTGAAAGAATCCCTCAACCAACTGGCAAGTTTCGATGTTAAAATCGTCTTGGCCACAGCACGCGGTCCGCAAGCCCTCGGCTTGATTGTGCGGCAACTGAGTTTCTCTCCCCTGTTGATCTGCTTTTCCGGGGGATGGATTGGTGAACTGGATTCCCAATCGCTGCTACCAACCAATGTATTGCTCGATAAGCGGCTTACTCCATCTGCAGCGAGGGTCATTGTAACGGCGGCTCTTGCGCATAAAATTGAGCCAAATGTCTATACTCCGACCGAATGGCGGGTACGCACATTGACTCCAGAAATTCGCGCTGAGTCTGCGATTGTTGAGTCCTCTCCTTTAGTCACTTCTACCTTGTTGGGCGAGAACGAGAAGCCGAGCAAAATTATGCTGATTACTGGGGGCGACGAGCAGACTAAACTGCTGACAATCATTGCCAATTTGATCAAACCGCTGAGCAACGCGACTTTCTCAAAACCGGACTATCTCGAGATTATTCCGATGGGTGTTAATAAGGCCAAAGCCCTAGCGCATGTCGCCCAGACCCTTGGAATAGAACTATCGCATGCGGCAGCCGTCGGCGACGGATTGAACGATCTGGAAATGTTGAAGGAGGTCGGCCTCGGTATTGCCATGGGTAATGCATCGGAGGCCGTCAAGTCCGTGGCCGAGTGGGTTACGGGAACGAACGACGAAGAAGGCGTCGCACAAGCGGTGCAAAGGCTTGTGAGCGAGAGATTGGTTTAACCGCGAGATTGCCCGTCCAGCGGAGTGAGGAGGCGGGAGCGTGAGAGGTGATTAGTGAGAGGTGAGTGAGGGGAGAAGCGCGAACGCTATTCATTCTGAACTCGCCGCTCAAGTTCGATCTCATCCCGGATTGGGATACCATATTCGCCTACGATCGGGATCGACGGTTTTAAGCGGCGCGCGTCATCCACTGCTCGTGGGCGCACCTCTGTTATCCGAAAGCCCCGTCGCTGATAAAAACGCAACGCGTTAAGATTGTCGTTCGTAGTCGTTACTCGTAAGATCTCTACCCCTTCGGCGCGTAATCTGGATAGAAGCGCGTCGATCAGAGCCGTTCCCACGCCTTGTCCGGCCGTGATGGCGTCGAGCCTAATAAGCTCCGCTACAGCCATGTCCTTGACGCGTCGGATCTGAAAAGTTGCTAGGCCCATCCGCTCTGCAGCGATCAGACCAGACAAAGATCCGGCATCAAAGACCTCACCATGGACGATAACCTTTCCCCCTCCTCCCCATCGCGCATTCAGGAGAGCCTCGATCCATGGCTGATCCTTGGGCCCTTTCTCTCGCACTTTCATTCTGCAAGGCAGGGCAAAGCACGCTGTTGAGCGACAGGGCATTGCCGGCCGCAGTCGGGAGCGCATCCTTACCGATCTTGGATTCTCGATTCCAGCTCCGCGATCCGCCGTTTAAGCGGTTCGAGCAGGCCGCGAACCTCTTCCTCCGAGAAGCGTGGCACGATATATTGTGAGCAATTCCAATCAAATGCCTCTACTTGAATGATGATTCCACGCTCCACCTTGGACGGAGAATTCTCGGTCTCTAATTGCTTGAAGAGGTCGGGTTTTTCAGCGCGCTCCAGCAGGGTTGCACGCCCAAAGATCTTGAGCCGTTCCTGAAGCCGAAAATCGATCAAAAAGACCGAGACCCTCGGATCCTGCAAAATATTTCCGAAAGAAAGGTATTGCCGGTTCCCACTAAACTCTGGAAATGCAATGGTGTTTTTGTCCAACACTTGGAGAAATCCCTTCGGTCCACCCCGATGCTGGATGTAGGGCCAACCAGTTTCGCCGATTGAAGCCAGAAAAAAAGTATCTTGAGCTTCGATGAAAGCTATTTCCTCCGGTCCGAACTGCTGGTGAACGGTCGATCCGCCTTCGCGTCGAGCGTAAGCCGAGCGGCTGCCCAAGCGCTCCTGCACACGTTTTACGCTATCGGTAGCTGCGATTTCCAGATATCTATTGCCCATAATGGCGCTTTCCCCGGCGGTCCAGCCTTGCTATTATACAGACAGGTCTGTATTATAGCAAATGATAATTGAGATAAGCTTGGGCTCGACCGAGTCGCGTCGGGCGATCCTCCAATGAATCGCGTATCGTCGATCGCTGATGGCGGAGGTCCCCGACGCAAACGGGACCAGCTAATTGAGAGCGCCTGGACCCTATTCTACCGCGACGGGTATCACGCCACCGGAATTGATCGGATTTTGGCCGAGTCCCAGGTCGCCAAAATGACGCTCTATCACCATTTTCGCTCGAAAGAAGAACTCATTTTGGCTGTCCTGGAACAGCATAGCCGCCAGACTCTCGATTCTTTACGCCAGTTTCTCGATGCCGAGAATCGATCCCCAGAAAAACGGCTCGAGGCGGTCTTTGATTGGTTGATCGCTTGGATCAGGAGTAAACGATTTCGCGGCTGCGCTTTCGTGAAAGCGATGGCCGAATACCAGGATCTCGATGATCCCATCCATCGAGCCGCCTTGGCCCACAAGGTCGCGTTAACGGCTGAAATTCGACGCTTAGCGATCGCTGCCGGTTCGCAGAAACCGAGGAACCTGTCGGAACAACTCTCACTCCTATGGGAAGGAGCGATCGTCCGGTCGCACGCTTTCGGAGATGTTACTCCAGCTCTCCGCGCCCGTGAAGCAGCAAAAATACTTATTCGAGCCAGCAGGCGGAGCCATTAATCTTGTTCCTGCGACTTTTCATCTGCTCAACGGATGTTAGGATATAGGTCGATGAATGCAAAGATGCTCTTAGCGTTAGCGCTAAGTACCCCCCTGTTCGTTTCACCTGCTGAAGCGATCGTGTACACAGTACGGACGGCCTCTGGGCCGGTGAACTACAGCTTGGAGGTTCCTCCTGGTACGCCGGTCGGAACCGCAATAAAGCCAGATCCGCAAGTTGCCTATTCTGCCAATTTCCCCATGACAGCCGGCTCGGCTGAAGTCGCTGCGGTTGGTTGGGCGGGTGGATTGGAAGACAAGGATAAATTTGATAACTATCCGAACTCGTTGACGATTCTTGGTGGGAAAGTTCCAGGCGGTTTTTACAACGCCACCTTTATCAAGGTCGATCACGTGGAACGGGTAAACGGTCCGGTTCCTTATTACCTGGTTCAAATGACCGGGAACGTCGCCGGCAGCGCGCAGACTTTTTATGCCGCAGTGCTCGACGATGGGAATCTCGTTCGCCCGGTACCGGTGAGCCGATATGAATACCACCGAGGTCGCCATTCTCGGTGGGGCGGTGCTGAAGAAAAAAAGAAATGGGGCGGTGCTGAAGAGAAGAAAAAATGGGGAGGTTCCGAACAGAAACCTTCGAATTAGCTTAAACAAAGCGGCCGGTGGTACTGGTTTCTTGCGACATTCCAGCCCGCAAAGCCGAACTCAACTGGTACTTTCTGCGGTCAGACCCAATGACTGCGGCAGTACCAGTTTTGTTTCCTCGGTTGATGCTACCAAAAAAAGGCAGTCGCCTTTTTTTGCTCACTTCGTCGATAAACACGCACCTGTGGTTTTGATCGAGCAGTATCGCTAAGCAGCCCGATGCGTGCTGGTTTGAGCCGTCCAGGCAGAATGACGAGAATGGCGACTGCGGTCCAAGGTAGCACCAAGCGCGCAGCTCCGCACCAACTGCTAGGTCGTGCCGAACAGAAACCATAGTGGGACAGTCGCCGCTACCAAAATCCCCGGTGTGAAGCGCACCACGGAATTTCAGCCTGAGTGGCGCACGAAGACGCGATTCGGCTTAAAAGCGAATCAGGGCTTTCGCACACCGTCCTGGGAATCGCTCATCGCGCGGATCGCTTCCTGATACACCGTGACACATTCTGTCGGTTTCCGGGTCAATGCCGGGTCGGTGTCCAGGTCAATGTGGTACAAGCCGAAATCGCTGTTGCCATCGAATTTCAGGCCCCACTCTCGGTTGGAGGTAATACTCCAACAAATATAGCCACGAACAGGAATTCCCAGAGCCCGAGCTTGCTTCAATTGGTCGAGGTGAGAACTCAAATATTGGGGTCGAGTGAATCCGTCGGCTGATTCAATGCAACCATTCTCGATGATCAAGATTTCTTTCTCGGGAAACCAACGGTGGAGCCGCCGCAGCACTCGCAACAAACCTGGTGGATCGACCGGAGCGCCGAAGAAATTGCTTAAGGAAGCATCGATCAGTTGATCCATGCGATGCAATTCGAGGGTGCTGATTCCCCAATAATAGTCCAGGCCGACGAAGTCCTGGGTATCGACACATTCAGCCGGACACAAAAATTCCGGAAGTTTGCCAGCCATTCCTAAATGCCACCAGTTGCTGTTGATCACAGCGCCAACAACCGTCAATGGTTTGAGCAGCGGCTCGAGAAATCGTGCGGGTGTCGAAAGGGAGGCTACTCGCTCATCAAAGTTAAGCTTTTCAAACCGTACATTTTCGGAATTCCCAAAAAGGCGAGCGGCGAGTTTTGCAGCCAGATCGAGTTCTTGCTGACTGACTTCGTCGGGCACTCCGGCGCTCGGATCATGGCTTATCCCGACGCGCAGATAACCGCGGTCGCGAATGCGTTTTACTAGTTTGCTTCCAGTCGGATGTTGGATCGACGGAGTAGGCTGTTTTGCTAACACCGCATTCACGATGTTCAAAAGGTCAGGATTGCCTCGAGCCACACCCACTGCATACAGCGATCGAGCGAGAGGATCACCACGCATTTCCAAGTTGGGAAAATCTGAAAGACAGGGAACGCATGTATCGTCGCCAATAAATCCTTCGATCTGTCCAGCTGCGAGGGCTTCGAGGCCGAGACGATGGGTCTGGAAAGTCACCAACTTTGTAGCTGGAGCACGACTTAACACGTTTTTGCGGGCGGTTGATCCGCTGACGATTCCCACCAATTTTCCATTGAGCTCGTCGGCACCGGCGATCATGCTCGCTTTTTGCACGACTAACCGCTGCGCTCCCTCCGCATACACTTCAGAGAACGCGACTCGGCTCCGGCGACCGGGAGTCGGCGTAAAACGCGCTATGACCAGGTCGACCGATGTCCGTGCGAGTATTGCTTGTTCCGACATCCGCCGATTATTCCGGTGGAAGGATGATCTGTCCCGCATCCGAGTCGCTAACCAATCGATGAAATACTGGAGCAAAACTGGAAGTCCGAGAACGAATGGATTAGCTCCAACTTTTGCTTGCGGATTCTTGGTCTGAATGATTTCGCGCGCTGATCGGTGGCTAAGAAACAGGTTTCGAATCAGTTGCACCGAGCTGTCGAGTTGGCCGGCCAGACTCGCCCCGACCGCGGTACCTGGCGGCACGAGAAAGAATGGTTGCCACCATGGCTTCACATATCCGTAAACCAGCAGATTGGGTTCATTGAAAGTGATCCAATACGGCACCAAGTCGCCCAGGCAGTTCGCCACTTTCGTCGCGTATGCCGCGTACCAATGAGGAAAATCCTCTGTCGTCATCCCTCCTCTTTCCTCGACGTGGATTGGCCAGGTGAAATGGTGGAGCGTCACCAGGGGCATCATCCCGGCGTTGCGAATTTCAAGAGCAACCGAACGGTAATGTTGCAACGCCGCTTCGTCCCATTCGCCCGGCTTCGGCTCGACCCGCGACCAAGCAACCGAAAATCGGAAAAGCTTGCAGCCTAGCTTACGGGCTAACTCAATGTCCTCCGGATAACGATTCCAAAGATCGGTGGCTCTGCCCCGAGGGGTTTGTTTTTGCTGTTGTTCCCAAACATCGCGATAGTCGGGTCGCGCGGGATCGAAGCTCTCAAATTGATGATCTGATGTTGCGACACCAAACAGGAGCTCAGGTAATTGCACGACGATGGATGATATAGGCTGGGCCGCAAATCGAATAGCTAAAGGTGATTATGCGTCAATTTAATTGCAGATGAAACCGCTCCTCCTGGCCGTAGCACTATTGGGTACCGCATTATTAGGTACCGGATTGTGCGCTCCGCCGCATTCGCCGCCCCGAGCCGTACTCGCCCGCCATCCTTCAAATTCGAATTTTCCGCATCCACATTTCCCGCGTCCTAATTTCCCGCATCCGAACCGTAATTGGGATCACGGTTATTGGCGGGTCCACCGCTACGGATATTGGAATCACCACCGCGGATACTGGACCGTCCAACGTGGCAGGCATGTTTTTGTTAATCACGACTAAGCAGGCCGCCGACACGATCCGTCCGTTGCTCACGTGGATCACTATTCTACCCAGTAGCTTGAATCCAAACCCGGCGGGCTGCTATTCGATATCGACGAGCGTGCCGATAGGGGTCTGGTCGAAAATTGCTTTGGCGACATTCTCTTCAGCAACTCGAATACAGCCGTGGCTAGCCGGCCGGCCCGGATCGTGGCCTTCATGGATCCCGTACTCACTGAACGAAAGTCTCAGAAAGTAGGGCATCGAAACCTTATAGATAGATGATCTTCTTTCGCGCTCCTTGTCGGTGACGAGATAATGCCCGGGTGGAGTATCGAACCCAGGCTTCCCGGTGGAGATCTTTCCCTTTACCAGCGCCAGACCATCCTTGTATAGGATCACCATCTGCGGGCTAAGTTCTATTTTGATATTGAAATGAGTCGCCAACGGATCGGACTCGATCAAGGTGCTCGCTAGTTCGGGAAATCCGCACCTGGCGGCGTATTGAGCCGGCACCCATCCCCAAGCAGATGCTCGAAACCGCTCGGCACCTCGTCCAACCAGCACCGTGCAAAGTTCCTTTTCACCGAGTGCAGCTGCCAAAATCAGCGGTGTCGCCTTGGATTCTTCGCGAAAATAGTGGTCGAGGCGAGTACTCACCCTGGCCAGAGCTGTCAATCGTTCGGGAGTCAGAACGATCGGGCTGTTGAGATTTGCGTGCGCATCGATCGCAGTCAGCATTGCTGGCCGATCATTAGCCAACACTGCGTCCGCGAGCTGATTCTGGCGGAAGACCGCCGCTTGGCGAGCTAGTTCCGGACTCGAGCTGTGCAGAAGCAAGCAAAAAGCAATGAGCGACGGCAGCATAAGTTCTATAGCGGTACAAATCCGCCGTACTTGAGAAATTCGAGTCCCCAAAAAAGAGGCCTGTCCGCAGTACAGGTCTTGAGTGGTACATGGACCCAAACCTCCCGGGCATTAAGCGCGAAGGAACTGCTCATTGGCGCTTGCCCATTTCTGCACGGCGCCCGTCGAGAGTCCCCCGGTGTATCCATTTTTAACTAAGCCTACGCCGCCTGCGGCGCCTAATATAACACGTTTCAGAAGCCCACTTCAAACCACTCTCATTCTTGAGAGTAGACGTCGAAACAGCGTTTGCTTGCAGCTTATTTTAAAAACAGCGATGCTGGGCCCTAAAAATTGGGATGAAGGCTTTGGCAAAGCTTTTATTAGTTACTATCGGCTTGGTAGCATCGGCGCTGGCCCAAGAGCCTTCGGCGACACCCAACACTGTCGATGAACCTGATCTACCAAATTCGAAGCCAGAGATTCCGCATCCGCCGTCGACCGGCTTACTTCCCGAATCGGGCGCACTCCCGAATCCCACGTCTAGTCTGACACCGCCCATTTACTCGCCACTCAAAACAAAGAACCCGGCCGTCTCGACTTCCACCGTCAAACCGCCGTTACGCCCAAAGACCAAGACGGATAGCAAGACACAAAAGCGATTTGAAGAGGTTCGATCGATCGCGATGCGAAGCTCTCATGTTGTCAACCTGCTCAAGCGAGCGAACAATGCCTCGACGGGTTCCGCCCGTCGCAATCTCATGCGTGCTTACTACTTGGCTGTGTGCGCTCGAATGCGTCTATTGGAACCAGGGCTGAAAAATTCTATCAACGCCTACCAAGCCGAAAAAACCGGGAAATCAGCAACACTTAGCGATTCCAAGATTGGTGGCTCGAAAGTCCACGGTCCCCAAAAACGGTCGCATCGCTCAAAGGGAATCGGCACCCAAACAACGCATCATAAGCATGCCTATTCTCACAGAGTCTCCTATCCGAATGAATACGGTCCATACGAGCCGTACGGCCCCTACGGGCCATATGGACCCTACGGCGGGTACTAGCCTCGCGAATAGCCAATAGCCAATAGCCAATAGCAGATAGCAGATAGATGGCGGGGCTTGAAATCGGCCGTCAGCATCATCGAGTGTTGACGTACGCGCGCGGTTCGGAAGGGAGCCGCGAGCACCTCCTCTCCGAACGTTTGGACATCTCAGCTTCTCGTCGAGAAAAGCAACAGTGGTCCCGGCTTTGCCGACGCCATTTTTGGTAGGCGGCGACTGTCCCCGCTACTCCTTTTGGTTTGGTGCCACCTAAAAGTTGCCGCGGAGCTGCGCGCTGGGCGCTAGCACAAAACGCAGTCGCCATTCTCGTCATCGTGCCTGGACGGCCCAATCCCAGCAAGCGAACCCATCGGGCTGCTCGGCGATTTGTGCGATTGAAATCGGAACATGCGCGGTCTGGGACGACCTGAGGATTGGACCTGAACATTGGTTCAGGTCGGGTCTGCCACGCGTAGGATGCAATGGCAAACCGTGGCGACTGCGGTTTGTGGTAGCGCAAACCGAGCAGCTCCGCGTTCATTTCGAGGACACGCCAAACCCGAAACCTATTGGGGACAGGTCGCCGCTGAAGCCGACTTAGGTAGTCGGAAGCCGGTTCCGACCGACGAGAGATGACGGCGCTACCGTCCAAAGACAATTAAAATTGACCACACCAGAAGTCCCAGGATCAACGTCGCGAATACCCAGCGAAACCGAGGCAGACCATAATAAAGACCACACAAGGTGCCGAAAATGAGACCACCAAAATGCGCCGCATTGGCGATATTGAGGAGCTTGAATTGAGTCAGGATCACGCACAGTATCGCCCAGCCGATTAACATCGCGGCGTTCTTCTTCACGAACCACAAGTAAAAACGGTTCACCGGAGCAGCACCTAACATAAATCCAAAGACTCCGTAAACCACTCCTGATAAACCGATCGCGGGCGGCCAGGGTTCAAAATAACGCTGGGAGAAAGACGCCATCCAGGCTAGCAGCAGAAGCAATATGGCGAAGCGAATTTTGCCGGCCGTTAGCTCGACTATCTGACCCAAGGCCAAAAAGGCTACGAGATTGAATACTAAGTGAGAAACTTCAATATGAACGAGCGCGGTCGAAAACAATGCCCACCACCCGGATGGCAAATCGCGAATCGGTTCGACTAAATGTAGAAACATCCCTTCTCGATCAGCGGACGCCCAAGCGAAAATGAGAAGGCAAAGGCCCATCACCGCGTAGGTGACAATTGGTCGGCCGGGCCGGACCACGGCGGAGCCAGCACTGGCCGAAACGTTTTCACCGACTGGGGTTTCGTTCATAGTATCGAGGTTGCCCCTCGTATCGCCCAGATCTCCTTTATTCGTCAAATGATCCGATTGGACGAGGAGTCGTGCCGGGACGGAAAACGTGAATGGCGATACAATAGTTTGGTTTGTCCGCGTTGGCACGCGCACCGCCTCGGAATTCAAACGCAATTCCAGCAACCTGGTCGACCAAACCTTCTTTGGGGCTTTTGTCCGAGCCGGGCGGTAAGCTCTCCTCCCAATCCTTGTCTTCTTCCGATTCAGAATGTGGATAGACCTTTTTGATCTCCGCGAGGCTGCTATTCACAGATATTCCCGAAGCGGTTCTAAAATAGGCTGAAGTCACCCGAATTTGAACGACCACCGTGGGCTTATGTTGATTGCCGCCGGCTCCGGGACCTTGGAAAAAGATCTCCAATTCTGCTTTTCGACCATCGGTTTTGCTGCCAAGCCCGGGACCGGAACGCCAAACTTCGATCAGCTTGCCACCCATGGCGGCATCCTGAGCTTGTGGTTTGCCTAAAGCGCGATGAACCTCCTCACGGCTTTCCCCGATTCGAATCTGTCCGACTCGCAATCCGGGTTCGATCAATGAACTGGGGGAGGCCCCGGCTCCGAGACCAACCGACATCCCGAATAGCCAAACAAGGCTCGCAACGATGCCGAATCGCTGAATGCCCCTCATGGCACCAGTTCAGAGGGGCCATCGCTGCTTTTCAAGCTCGAAATCAGCAAATCATGACGGCTAGGTCGTTGAAAACGAGCTACCCCCACGAAGAGGATTCGTTTCGGTACGAAATGCTCCCGACGTGCTCCTCGCCCTGAGGAGTCCAAATAACAACCCGGTCAGGAGGAATCCTCCCAAAAAAATCATTCGATGCAAAAGGAAGCGAGCGTTTGGCGCATTCCAGGAGGTGATTGGGTCAGGCAATGTTCGAAGCGACCAAGCTCTTAGCAGGCGCTCAGCTCTCCGATCCAATCGAACCTCAGGTCGAAGAAGCGGCAGCGCCGGATCGCCGATTCGAACGCCGAATCCGAGCCACCTCGCGGTAGGGCTGTCCGCAAACAACCGCCGTCTTCCAAATGCCCGCTCCACAAATGTAGGGCAATCCTCGCCAAAGTACGGCCGGGATTGAATGCTGTTGAGAAATTCAATCGCTTCTTTGGTTATTCGATCGTCGATTTTTCGGAAGGCGGATGCAGGTACGGTCACATCCCAGCCGCCGCGATCGCGCGCGCGAAAGACTTCCAGTGGCGTCCAGCTCACACCATCGACAAATGCGTGCCACGGTGTCCCAAAAAGCTGCTCTACCACAAATTCCCGGCCGTCTTCAATAACCACATGCAAACCCACATGCATCGCCAAGGGCGGACCGAAGACCGACTTCCCTAGCCCCGCCAATCGGCGATCGAACATTTGGATCGGCCGGATCAGCCAAGCGCCGAGGACGTTATGATTGTCGCTTTGAAAAATGATCCCTCGGAGCTCAATAACTCGACCTGCTGAACCGCCTCGATCCACGCGTGCCGGTCGACCGGCTGTTTGTGTCGCAGTCCGGGCCCTTGCTGAATCCGCTGTCACAATATTCGCCTTCTCGGTCTCCTTCCCGGACGGATCCTTTACTCTCATAAATGATTCTGAAATTATTTCGCATGCAACGTCGGAGGTGGACGTCAACCAAATTGTATTATCTGAACCGTTGCACCCTGTCGAACAATCTCGCGGAAATCGTCGCGCTTGCAGTCTGGCATCATGCGGCGCTGCCTCCGGCTGCGACGAGCGAGCGCTCATGGAATAAGCGGATCAGATCTTGGGCGTACCAGCTTCTCAACTAGCAACGAACACAACAGCAGCAGACTCATTTGCACGAGCGAAAAAAGCGGAAGGTAGTAACGTGCTCCGAAAGAAGTGCTGAAACAATTGCCCAGAGCCATCAAGAATCCGGTCCCGACCATGCTCCAGGCATAACAAACGCCAGTCACGTTACTGAAGCTTCGGGGCGAACTAGCCAAAACCAGAATGCCGCCAGCAAGAGAAAGAAGGACGAAGCCGCCCAACGGCACATTTTTGAACAATTGGAAATAGGCGTTCCGATCGAAGAGCTCCTGGTAATGCCCTTGGGAAAATTGGAAGGAACCAAGCGGGCGAAGCCGGGCATAACGGGGAGCGGCAATTTCGCGCTGCAGGGAGTCGGTGAGGACCAACGGTTGCGCGGCCAGGTCCGCCTCGGTCAGAGACGGGATTCTCAGCATTTCGCTTTTGATCGTGCTCAGCAAGACTGGGTCGGGAGGCAAGAGAAATGCCTGAGCTACTCGGTTCAACTTCGAATCAATTTCAAACGTGTGCTGCTGGAGGTTCGTCCGGCCGGATTGGGACAGGATTTCATCAATCCGATCGTACAAGAATCCGTACTCTCGATCCTCTTTTCGATCCATCGCCTGGATCAGTTCTCGGATTGCTTCCGTGACTACTGGATCGTTCACCCTGGCACTAACCTGGTTTAAGATGGTGTTGCGCTGGTTCGCGGGCAACGTGTTCAGATAATCAAGGCGCCACTCGAAAGTCACCCCGAATGTGGATCGATACGGCACGCGGAACATCCAGCACATTGCTTGCTGCACGGCGATCGAGGCAATGGCAACAGCAACGCCAAGACCCCCGTAGACGAGTAGTTTCCTCCATCCATGGAAATCCCTGGTGGCCGGCGACGGAAAGAAAGTCTCTTTCGGAACCACCGTCCAGATGATTGCCGGGACCACGAACGCCAATGGCACGAGACAGATCAATACCAGATTAATGTGACGGGTGAGAGCAGCCGCGAGTAGCAGCAAGAAAAACGGAATTAGCCGGCGCAGCTGGAGATCAGGAGTCCGCAAACAGATCCAGCCGTAACCCGCTATGAGACAAACCAGTGGGTCACTGAACGCTTCTGTTCCAACGCATTGAGCAAACAGATAAAGCCACGGAGTTAGCGCAAAAAAAATGGCGAAAAGCAGTCGAAGAAGAAAGAGATTCGTAATCGTTCTGATAACGAAGAACGACGAATAGATCAGGAACAGATGCTGAATGACCAACAGACTGTGAATTCCTACGTCACTTAACTCAGGAGTACCAATTGACAGGTAAGGTAAGCCGTGACCGCTCACCAGACCGCCGACGATTCCGGCCAAGATCATCAGCAACCGTCCAACAAAGCAATAGCCCGGTAGCCAGTGAATGATTCCTTTCGGCGCGAAGGTAGACGCAATTTCGTTGAATCCGTCCGTATCGCGCCAAAGCGGTGGAAGCGTGAACAGAATGTAGAGCGACGGAACGACCAGGACGACAATCCAGATCAAATCCCGGACAGTGACCTTTTCTGAGACCTTTGGCTCCGATGCGATCGGTATCATGGCTGGAGTTTGGCGAACAAGCAAACTACGAACCCGAAGTCTGCTCAAAGCTCGCCTCTCGAGCTACCGAACTTCCGTCCTGCTTGCGCAGTTTGAGCCTTCCCAACGCTAATATCAATAGGTAGTCCGTTATCATCACCAGCCCGAGAAGAAAACCGGGAGCATAGCTGACTCGGTAACGAACGACATCTAGCGAGTGGACGACCGCAATCGTAAGCACGTTTCCATACGTAGCGCCGAGTACCGCAACGACCACGAGTCCGGCAAGACGCCAGGCTCGCCCATGCCGGCTTAAGCAGACCGCAACCAGTGTAGCAAAAAAAGCGACTTGCAGCCCAAAGCTGATCCAAGCGACGTAAAATGCCAGCTTAGACAAAATTTGGAAACCGAGCGGGTGCGACGGACCGCTGGCAGGTGTCTCGAGACGTTGAAGATACGATCGGTAAATCTTCTGCACGTCGGGTGACAGCTGGTCCTCGGGCAAAAACGGACGTGAAGAAACTAATTCGTGACGCAACTCGATTGATCTCGTCGTAGTGTAGAAATCTCCGGTGCGAGGAAAGAGAAATAGCCTGATCTGTTTCCATACCTTTTGGAGCATCGACAGGGGAGTTTGAAGCCAAGCGCGAAAATAGGCGGAGTAACAGGCCGCAGCGATTTCACGATCGTTCCAACCTTCCTTCTGCATAATGGTGGAGAAAAAACCAGACCGATATTGGATGTAATCTGTGTCAAATCCCAGAGAAGGGTAATAACCCCGCTCCTCTTGCGCTGTCCGATAAGCCTTGTCCAGTTCTTCGTAAAATATCGAGTCCGGCACGCCGGAATTGTGCGCACCGGGTGAGACCGCGTCCGGCCTCGTCTCCACTATTTGCCGGGCGTGAATACAAACAAGCGTGAAGGGAAGAAAGAGCTGGGCGTCCTTTTGAAAGCCTAACAATCTCGGAAGCAAGAATATGAGCACGATTGCAGCACCGCCAGCAAGCAATGGTCCGAAACGGATGAGTCGCCGCGCTCCGCCAAAGGCACTGGCCACGATGCACAGAAAGGTGAAGACCAACGAAAATCCCCAGCTCGGTTTCAAGAGCAGCACCACGTAAGACAAGGCAAGCGCCGCAGCTCCAGAAACGATGGCTGCACCGGTTCGACGCAACCTCCAGCGCGCGGCAAAATAGGAAATCAGACAATAAAGATATCCCATCTCGAAAAACGCTAACATCCCCTCCGGACGAATCGTGTTTTCCAGCAGCGCCTGTTGCGAGCTCAGTGCATAAAGTGCAAGCAGTGATAGCGCGAGAAAGAAACAAATCCAGCGCCATCGTGGTTTGTGCGGCGGCAGCAGCCGCAACCACGATCGCCAAGCCAACCAAAAAATGAAGATACCGGCCAGTCCCAGAAATCGCTGGACATAGGTAATCGCGCAAAAATCACCGCTGATCTTAAGGATTCCGGCGAGCAGTGCGGGATACAGCCAATCTCTTCCATAAGTTTGTTGAAAGCCGAGGCCGCTGAGCCAGGAAAGGGCCGGATGCAAGTATCCCCATGTATCACCGTCGGCAAGCGGCGTCATTGGCAACCGCGTCCGTACAATCAGGCCTCCGAGCATTAGGGCAGCAACAGCACATAGTACGAGAAGATCGAACAGAAACCGGGATTGATTCAAACGCGCGGCACGCTCCATAGTATGAAACAGACGCATCGTCGTACACTGTGTCGCAGTTCCAGTCCAGAAGCGTTTGGAAGGGTTGCCGGACGACGGAAAACTACGATTGCACAGCAATCGTTGCGGGCCTGCGTGCCTCCCGAACGGGATGTTTGTCAAAACCAATTGACTGCCCATTCCTTTGTGGCTAGTCCATCGAACGATTTTATGACCATCGGTGTCCTCGGGACATTCTTATTGCTAGTTATCGCCCTTCTCGGCCGATGGAGCGGTTCGGCTAAGCTCACCGCCGCAAACGGTTCGGCTAAGCTCACCGCAAACGGTTCGGGCAAGCTCGGGGTAGACCATCCGGTTCAGCCCACGGCAGAGCGTTCGGCCGAGTTGGGGCCGACGCAGATCGCCGCTGCCAGCAGTCCCGCTCGCGCTCGAATAATTCTGATCGGGATTGGGGTCCTGCTCCTTTGGATGATAGGAGCGCATTTTTTCTTACCCCTTTCGCTCGCCTATCGCGGTACGCCGAGCGCGCAGCTCGCCGCTTTTTGCATTGAGCACCTGCACCAGAGCCCACCGGTTCCGGGCGAGTACATCTTGATCATTGAAGGGAGCAGCGTAACGACTAGAGGCGTCGATGGCGCTGCGCTCGAACGCTCATTGCGCGCCGCGGGTATCCCAGTCACAGTGATTCAGCTTTCCTTGAGCGGCGCGAACCATCTTGAGCGATTGCAGCTCCTCCAGAATTTCGCCAACTCATTGTCCTCCAGCGATTGGCAGCGCCTTCGTGCATCGAGACTAATTCTTGGTCACGAGGTGCAAGCGTTGTATGATCGCGATCCTCTACTTAACTACGGCAATAATCCGTTCACGCCGACAACATTAGCTTATTCCAATCCAGACAATCTGCCGACCCTGATAAATTGGATGACCAATCGGTACGACTTACGTGAACTCTGGAACCGTCGCTCCGAACTGCAACTGATTGCCACTCAATTCCTCTACAACGCGCTACGAATCAGTTATCTCCAGCTCTGGGACACAGCAAATCGTGCTGCCCTTTTCGCCGGGTTCCAGCCGGCGCCAAAGCGGGCCGACTTTCAACCGGTTGGATTATTGCCGATCGATTTTCCGCCAGACCCAATCTTGTCCGGCCGGCAAGCATATCCGCGGATTACGCGCTGGACCGGTGGCCGGGATGCTGCGTTTCGCTCCATCTTCAAAGGGACCGTGCGTTCCGAGCTTTTCTTCTCGCTGCCTGGTTGGCTGTCGTATGAATTTAACTACGACAACTGGTGGTCGAACGCACATCCTACCCAACTGTTCTTCAACGGAAATAGACCCCAAATCCGCACCCGACTACGCGAACCGCGATTATGGAATGATCCCGGCCATCTAGCCAATTCCGGTGCTGAAATTTACACCGAAGAGTTAGCCCAATTTCTGAAGGGGCATTGGCCCGGTCAACCCGGTTAGTAGCGCCCAAAACCATGGCAGTGAGCTAGCCACTTCGACTCGGTCAGTCCAAACATCATTCGCATGCTGTTTAACTCGGCTTCCTTTCTCCTCTTTCTTCCAGTCGTAATTGCAGGTTATTGGCTATGGCCAGGAAACTTTGGCAGAAAACTCCTTCTCGTCATCGCGAGTTGCTTCTTCTATGCAGCCTGGGATTGGAGGTTTCTTGGCCTGTTGGGCTTTGTCGTTGTAACCACCTTCACCGCTTCCTGGCTGATTCTCTATCTTAAAGGACGAGGAGCACGCGCCCAGTCCCTGGTTATTCTATGGATCGGTATCGGCGTGCAGTTAGCAGTGTTAGCATTCTTTAAGTACTTCAACTTTTTTGAAGACAACCTAATCACTCTCCTGTCTGGCTTTGGTTTATCATCGGCAGCTCCGATTGTCCGTATCTTGTTACCAGTCGGAATTAGCTTTTACACCTTTCACGCGATCACCTTGGCCGTGGACACCTACCGCGGCAAAGTGGACACCCGAGTTTCACTTTTGGACGTTGCACTCTATATCGCCTTTTTTCCGCAGCTCGTCGCCGGACCAATCGTACGGGCGACCGTATTTCTTCCTCAATTAGCAACAAAACGGTTAGTCACCGGCGAAGATCTGTTCGTTGCGTTGCAAACCATCGTAACTGGATTTCTCTATAAGGTTGTTTTCTCCGACTCGATCGCTCCCTTCGTTGATAAAGTCTTTGCACGGCCAGCGGACTGTTCAGGCAGCTTGCTTTTGGCGGCCACTTTTGGGTTCTACTGTCAAATCTATTTTGACTTTAACGGCTATTCGCTGATCGCCATCGGTGTGTCCCGACTCTTCGGATATAAATTGCCGGATAATTTTAACTTCCCCTATGCGGCTACCAGCCTGGGATCGTTTTGGCGCCGTTGGCACATTTCCTTGTCGAGCTGGCTTCGCGACTATCTTTATATCCCCTTGGGTGGCAACCGTCTCGGCGTCGCGAAACAGATGCGGAACCTTATTGTCACGATGTTACTCGGAGGAATCTGGCACGGTGCGAGTTGGAATTTCGTCATATGGGGAGCCGCGCATGGCACTTTGCTAGCGATCGAACGATTCTGGCAACTACGCCGTGGAACAGTCTCCAATGAAAAAAATCGATCAGCCGCCGCGCTGGCCTCAGGCTGGCTGGTAACGCAGACTATCGTTTTATTCTGTTGGATTCCATTTCGCGCAAAAACGCTCGCTGATTCATTAGCGGTAATCTCTGGTATTTTTACCTGGCGAACTGTGATGGCGGTACCACCTATTTCAATCCCCTTTGCTCTGTTGGTATTGCCGATTTTTTGCGACACCGTTTTTGTCCGGTTGCTGCGATTTCAGCCACGGAAGCCTCTGCTTCGGCCCGAATTTGGCTTCGGTCTTCTGGTCCTTTGCGCGCTGGCGGTCGGCTTAATTACCAAGACGGGATTGCGTAGCTTTATCTATTTTCAATTCTAGCCCGCAATTTTTCGTTTGCGACTCAATCTCAGCGCTGAATCGAATAAACTTCGGGTTGATCGGCTAAAGTCACCATTAGTTCGTGGTACGCGCGGCGCGGAAGCCGAGTACGAAGGACCCAGAGTTCTCGATCATTCTCCACCGGACTCCGTTGGACTGCCTGGAACGGGATTTCGAACTGTTCCAAGAGACTCTCTAACTTCACTTCGGTTTTGCCTTGACCTGGATTCACCACCAAGCGAGTCACCAAGTCGGTTGCGCCGGCCAATCTGCTGCGCTCCCAGCGATTCACAACCGTCAATACGATTCGTGCAAGCAGAGCAAGACCGATCCCGGCGCCCGCGTGACCTGCGCCAATAGCCATACCCATGGCAGCGACTAACCAGATCGTCGCTGCTGTGGTCACACCGTGGATGCTGGTGGTTCCTCTGAGCAGCACGCCGCCACCGAGGAAACCAACTCCAGTGACAATCTGGGCCGCGACCCGGCCGGAATCACCATTAGAGCTCGTGAATGCGTATCCGACCATAGTAAATGCAGACGAGCCAAGTGCGATCAAGGCCATCGTCCGAATGCCGGCTGGTTTTTCTTTGCGTTGTCGTTCGATCCCCACCCAGGCCCCGCACAGTAGCGCAAGAATGCTGAGCGAGACGGATCCCCATGGATAAGGGAATAATGAGTGCCAATTATCGGTGAGCCATTGCATGAAGAAGAGTTAGAGGTTGGGAATCGAGAGTTACAAGATGCAAGTTGCGGGTTGTGGGTTGTGGGTTGTGGGTCGCGAGTCGCGAGTCGCGAGTCGCGGGTTGCAGGCGACCGATGGGGACCTCGGGGTCGCGCCTGTGCGTGCCCCTACGACTCCCTAAGCCTCTTTAAGCGCGGGAAAGATCTGGAGGATCTCTTCCAAAGTCGGTCGACGAATCGCACGAATCACGATCTTCTGCTCATGAGCGTTGATTTTTGCGAAAAATCGATCGTTCGGCTTACGTCCGAGCAAAACTGCACCAAGTGGTGAATTGTATGGTAGCGGTAGGATTGCACCGGAATCCGGCACCTGGTTATCGCGAGCACCCGCGATCAGAAACTGTTCACCGGCGCCGTTCAAATCCATCTCGATAATTGTTCCGATCTCGATTGCTTCAGGCGGCGCATCCGTGACCCAGGATCGTGGATCGACCAGCCGGTGGCCCTGGTTAATCAGGTGATTCATCTCACCGGTGAGTCGTCGCTGGACCCGACCCATCGTTCTAAATTTTTCTTTGGCTGCCTGATAGGGTGCGTTCTCGCTCAAATCGCCATCTTGCTTGGCGATTTTGGCTTCCCGCAGGGCCTCGTTCTTTTGTGCCTGGGTGGTTTCAAAGCGCTCTCCTAATTCCCATGCGCTCACCGTGGAAAGAATGATCCTCCCGTTCATACCGCAAAAGATTAATAGCAAACAGCAAATAGCAAATAGCAGATTGATTGGACGCCAAAGAACGGCTTGCCAACCCGTAACCTGGAACTCTCACCCTCTAGCCAGCAACTCCCTCCGCCAGCCAGCGTTTCATCAGCTTTTGCGAAATGGTTTCGATATGTGGAAACCGAGCAATGTGTCGACGCAGGACCTCCTTGGTCTCCGCGATATCAAACCAGCGAACTTCGGCTAACTCCGACCCGCACACGATTTCAGTTGTGGCGGCGTCGGCGAAATAACCGAGCATCAACGATTGGGGAAACGGCCAGGGCTGGGAGCCAAAGTAGCGGAGATTGGTGATCTCGATCCCAGCTTCTTCTTTCACTTCTCTCACCACTGCTTCCTCCACGCTTTCACCAACCTCCACAAATCCGGCGAGAGTCGAGAAAATACCTTCGGGCCAGCTCGGTTGCCGTCCCAACAGGCAATGCTCGCCGTGCTGAACCAGCATTATCGTCGCCGGATCACTCCGTGGGAAGTGTTTGGTCGCACATTCCGGATTCGTGCAGGCCATCACATGACCTGCTTCTTCCGATCGCGTAGGGCTACCACAACGAGAACAAAAGTGCTGGCCGTCATGCCAGTTGATCACGGCTCTGACATAGAGAAGCAACTGCTGTTCGTCCGGCGCGAGGAGTCCCCGGAATTCTCGAAGATGGATGAATCCCGCCTGATTCTCCCGGAGGCCAATCGTGGATAGTGCTTCGGCTGCTGTTTTGGGCTCGGTCAGGCTGGCGGCGAAGGCTGGCTGATTGTCCGGACGAAGGCCAAGAAAAATCAGTCTAGCGGACGACGGAAGCGCTACGGCTGGTAGGGCCAAAGGCCTCTTTTCTTCCGAAGTAGAGAAAAGATTTTGGCCACGCCACATTACATAGACCTCGGCAGAACCGGCCCGTTGGTCCTCCAACCAAGCTCCATCGGTACGCATATGCGCCTCTCGTTGCAGACCGTTACGGGGATAATGTTCCAGGAATTGATCATAAGGCATGGTCTCTGCTCTCCTTTGCTGATAAATTGTGAACGAGTTTCGGGGCGACGGAGTTTCCAGAGGCGGTATGGGAACTGCAACTTGTATCCGATTTGCTGAATGCAAACACACCAATGTCCATTCGACCCAAAACATTAAATCCGAAAGAAAATGCGGATCTGAGTCCGCGCGAAATTCTCTTTCAGGAAACTCGGGGTTTCAAGCTATCGTTAGAGCCATTAGACATTGGGCTCTCGGTGTCCCGCGCGAAAGTCCGGCTCAAAGGGGATGAACCGCGAAAGCAGCCTTACTTCGCTTGCTGTTACGATGTTGCGACCCTCAAAAACGTAAACATCGTCGCCTTTATCTATTCGCTCTTGGCTGATTGGGAGGTAATGGATAGGCAATCTGAAAACTACCGGTGGCGAATCCGGGCGGCGTTTCGAGAGGAAATGATTCACGCTGTCCAAGTCATCGCTGCTCGCAATCGGTTCGAGAATTCGCCGGAGTTGCAAGACCGTTTTACCGACACCGAAGCATACTACGAGTCTTTGTTAGGGAGAATTATTGACGAGCTGGCGATTAGCGAAGAAGGCCACGAAGCAGTGCTTACCGCGGCGAGACTTTATTATGAAGATTGGACAATCACCAATATGGAGGACCTTCGGCAAGTCGACCGAAATCGGCAGGGCAGAGACGGATATATGGTCAGCGAATTGGTTCGGCAATTGATTCAAATCAGGTTTGGTGAGCTCCTTAGCGAGGAGGCGAAAGGGAAGGCCTGGGACAAGAATCGGTTGTTCTCGCTTGGTGAATTCGGCACGACCGAAAATCTTCTCAATTCGATGGCTGGGACCTTACGAACGGCCGTTCCAAAATTGGTCAGCCTGAGTCCGACATTGGCGGAAGCCCTTGAGGAAATTGAGGGAATGATTCGTCGCATGCACCAGATGGACCCAACCAAATGAATTTGCCTGGACCCGTTACCGCCGAGCTCGCCGGCCGAGACAAGATGCGATTACCTAAACCGTGCCACCAAAATCCGAGTCATCTAAAGAATCGCTACTCCGCCGAATTGAAACTACGCTGGGTAAGTTAGCGCCAGAAATTTCGCGTGTCCGCCGACACCTGCACCGCCATCCCGAACTTAGTGGCGAGGAGGTCGCGACCACCCAGTTTTTGGCCCAAAGCCTTAGCAATGAACGGATCCCTCATCGGATCGGGCAGGACGGAAAAGGGATAATTACTGAGACGTTTGCCGGTATGCCGAACGGACCGACGATTGCGCTAAGAGCCGATATTGATGCTCTGCCAATTCAGGAAGAGAACGGCGCGGATTACCGATCCGCCCGACCGGGGGTAATGCACGCTTGCGGCCACGATGCTCATACCGCAATTTTGTTGGGAACGACGATGGCCTTGCATCGAGCCGGACACTTGCCAGTGGGCTGGAGAAGCATATTTCAACCTTCGGAGGAGACTGGCCACGGCGCACTGGAGCTGGTAAAACAAGGAGCGATCGAAGGAGTAGCCGCTATTGTGGCTCTTCATGTCGATCCGAACCGCGAGGTCGGCCACTTGGGGGTCACACCGGGACCTCGAACCGCGTTCTGCCAGGATTTCACTATTCGAGTGGTCGGCCGGGGCGGTCACGGCGCGAGACCAAGCGCTACCGTCGATCCCATTGCGGTCGCCGCGCAACTGATCACATTGATTTATCAAGCGGTCCCAAGACAAATCGATTCTCGAGACCCGGTAGTGGTGACGATCGGAATGATTCAGGGAGGCCAGGCTCACAATGTCATTCCCGATTCCGTGACGTTGAAAGGAACAATTCGCGCTCTCAAAGCACCAGTTTCAGAACAAGCACATCTGGCATTAGAACGACTTTGCCATGGAACCGAGCAAGCCTTCGGCGCTTCCATTGCAATCGACTTCAGTGCTCTTCTCCGCGGCATGACGAACGATCTGACAGTGACGGAAATCTGCTTGCGCGCGGCTCGCGAACTAGTAGGAACGGATCGAGTAAGTACGGATGACCGACCGAGCCTGGGCGGGGAAGATTTCGCCGATTATTTGACTCGTGTTCCCGGTTGCATGGTGAGCTTGGGAGTCAAGCGTCCGGGAACAGAAGCTACCCCGTTGCATACTTCAGGATTCGATATCGATGAGCGTGCGTTATTGATCGGGGCCAGGCTTTTAGCTCGCATCTTACTCCTCTGGCCGGCGGATTTTGGCCACAGAAAATCAGACTCATGCTGATCAAGATTGGATACAACATCGCATTGCGACTCTTTACACCGACACCGGTCATTTTTGTGTTGCGCGTACATCCTGCGCGCAAAGCCGATCTGGTCGAAAGGGAAGACTTTCGGGTCGAGCCCAGTCTACCGGTCGAAGACTACTTCGATAATTTCCAAAACCATTGCGGTCGAGTAAACGCGGCGAGCGGTGTCGTCCGATTCCAAAATAGCGCAATCATTCGTGACTGCGGTGAGCCGGACATATCCGAGCCGGATATCGGACAATCCGAAATCAACGATTTACCGAACTCTACATTGGCATTCCTGTTGCCTAGCCGCTACTGCGAAGTGGATAGCGAGCTCCTCAATTTTGCGTGGAACACATTCCAGAAAACCACCCCCGGTTGGGCACGAGTTCAAGCAATATGCGATTTCGTCCACAGCCACTTGCGTTTTGATTATCTGCAGGCTCGATCGAACCGGACGGCGTTGGAGACCTTTCGGGAAAGAGTAGGCGTGTGCCGCGACTTTACTCATTTAGCGATCACGCTGTGTCGGTGTCTGAACCTTCCGGCTCGTTATGTGACCGGCTATCTTGGCGACATTGGTGTTCCTCCAGATCCTAACCCAATGGACTTCAGCGCCTGGTTTGAAGTTTTCCTCGGCCAGCATTGGTATACATTCGACGCCCGTCACAATCATCGCCGGATAGGACGCATTGTGATTGGCCGGGGCCGGGACGCCGGAGATGTGCCAATCACAATGGTCTTCGGCCAACATATTCTCGAACATTTCGAAGTGACCACCCAAGAAGTGGAGGCGTAGCTAACAGCCCGTCGGATTTGGAGTTCAACTCATGGTAGCAAGTGGGTCTACGTGAGAAACAAACAGGCCGTGTAGAGGGGCTGCTGAAATTTCGCTTCGCGGAAGGAAGATAAAAAGTCATTCGTTTTCCGCGAAGTGGGTTTGAGTCCGGCAGCCGCCGGATCGAGAGGGCCAGAGACTTTCGTATCAGATTAGCAAGCTAACGTTGAGCTTAGCCTTCAACTCGACAGACTGCTAGGCGTGAAATCTGATGATTCCTTCAACGAGAAACCACGTGCCGATCAACGCACCAAGCAATCCCACGAACCAAAACCATTTTCGCTTGGTCAGCACTGAAATGGCGCCTATGGCGATCGAGATCTGAAAAAACGTCACTGCGCGCGCGAGAATATTATGACTGCGAATATGCGCTGCCGATTTTTGTTGAGCTTTCTGCGCCTCATCCTTGATCTCCTCCTGTTCCGCCGAATACTGCCGAACCTTCTTCTCATCTACCGGATCGGTCTCTTTGCCTAGAGAGCGCTGGAGTTCCATCTTCGATGCGAGGATATTCGCCTTTATCCCTTTTGCCTGGTAATACGCCCATTGGTCGGTTGCTTTCATTTGTTCGATCAATGCTTCATCCGAGTGGTGTCCGGCCAAAAGAGAGGAAACCGCAGCTAACGCGGCAATTAAAGCCGAGCTCAGTGCGACGCCTAGCGTCCAACGTTCACCGGAGTGTTCCACATGATGATGGATCTCTTCGTGAACAGATTCTAATGGCACATCCGGTTCTTCGGGCATAGGAATAAAAGATTGGGATACGGTCCTCTTCTAGGCGAAACCTGGTTCGTAATCCAGTCATCAAAGAGGTAGCCGATAACCGATCGCCAACCTATGCGGGCAAATCCAAAAAAGCGGATTGGGACCGATGCTTCAACGAATCCATTGACCAAACTAGCAGATGCGTTTCCAGAGATGGACCTGCCAGAAGGATCGGATCGGCCTCACTCGACGCACCAACCCACAGCACCGCTCTGGAAGTTAGGCCGAGTGGTGCTGCGTCGGGAAACCGCTCACCGTGGCGGAAAGACTGTCGTTGTGGTCGACCAATTCGCAACTCATTTGCCTCTTTCCGTAATTGAGAACGTCGCTAAAAAAATTCGGGTGAGCTGCGGTTGTGGAGGCTCCGTGAAAGGAAGAACAATTGAAATCCAGGGCGATCAACCAACCCGGGTACGAGCGATGCTTGAACGGGAAGGATTTAAGGTCGATGGAATCAGGTGACCGGCTCAGATAAAATCGTCCTTCGGTACGTTCCGGTGCCTCCTAAATTCTGGACTCTGACTTTTTTGCTTGCGCTTTGAGCAGCTTTCCCGTTTACTTCCTGGTCCCGAAAGGAGGCAAAACCTGTTGAACTTTAAAATTTCTGTCCGCAAGATGATGCAGTCGTGGGCCAACACGGTTATTGCCCCGGCTCGGCTCGGTCACCGCTAAACCGCCTTCTCTTTCGAGAAAGCGTTATCCAGTAGTTGACTATTCGCTCAGCCGCCAAGGCTTAGCCGGCGTTTCTCCTGCGTCTTCTCGATTCGGTCCAGTTTCGGATCAAATCGGATTTTAACTGACTCAAGGCATTTTTATTAAGGCACTACCACTATGACAACTTACGAAATACCACACAACGTTTCGAAATCCGAACGTAGCTCTTGTGGGAATCAGCAGATTCCTGCGGCCAAGATAATCGATTTCTTTACCGCTAGAGAAGCGTTGCGCTCGGAGGCTAGATTCGCTGCCCAAAGGAAGGCCAACCAAGCCAGACTGCGTACCTTGGCGCACCAGGAGAAAGTTGTTTTCGATGCACTCGAAAATGCCCTGTTCCTGCTGTTGCTGGCGGCCTCAGCAGTCTTGGGTTTGCTGGCGATATCCGGCTTCGGGTGAGGATGACCTAAATGGATGGCATACCGACGTTGCTTGTTGTCGTCCCAAGAGCGCCGGTATGCCCTGGGATTCTCGGCCAAAGGGCGACGCACGATCGGTGTGAAGATGGGATGACTAACTGAGTCGTCCCATTTTTTTCTAAGAATTACGTTTTCGGCTTGCACCGGCCGCATCCTTTTTGTTCACTCCACGGTTCCGAAAGGAGGCAGAACCATGAATTCAAAATCCATCCGCACAAAAGACCAGCGCCGGACCGACATGGCTAATGCTCCGATTCGTATCGATCGCCGCTAGCTGCGGGGTTCTCGTTCGAAAAAAAGCTTCGCCAGTAGTCGACTCCTCGCATTGCGGCAGCGTTTCGCCAACGCCCCGGGCGCACTCTCTCGCTCGGTCCATCGTCAGATGAGAACGATGGAATCCCCAGTAAAAACACGAAGACAGATATAAAGATGCTTACTAGCGATACATCAGAAGATGTTCAAAAATGCCAGGGAAACTCTCCTGAGGAAGGCGAGATTCCTTCTGGAAAAATTGTCGATTTCTTCGCCGCGAGGGAAGCGATGCGGTCAGATACCAGATCCGCTGCCGAGCAAGCCGAGTTTCACCAGCAAATTCGCGCGGCGGCGCGTGACAATAGGCGTATCCACCTATTCGATCCCTGGGAAGATGTCATGCTCCTACTGTTGCTCGTAGCCGCAATAATCTTGGGGTTGCTGATAATTTCCGGTTTTGGGTGAAGGTAATCGTGGAGGACCCAGGCCCGGCTCCCGCCGGGCCATGAATCGCAACCGATAGCGCATCCCTTACGTTACCCAACCGCGGTTTGCATCGCTTTCTTCTCAGATTTGGTACCTGCAAGTTTCGTCAAGAACTCGTCATGGGTCATCGGATGGGAAAACATCGGGAAATCATGTTCGAGCGCGTTCTCATGTGCGGTTTGGCTCACCGTCGCCGCGCAGTCCTTCAGCGTGACCACATTATATCCAAGTTCGTAGGCGGTACGCATCGTCGATTCGACGCAACAGTTAGTCAAGAAGCCAGCCAGAGCCACGGTCTCAATCTTCCGATTGCGCAAGATGAAGTCCAAATTGGTCGTAGCAAATCCGTCCAAACCTCGCTTTCCTTCGACAACGATGTCTTCCGGCTTCGGTTTGAGCGTGTCTACGATCTCTGCTCCCCAACTCCCTTTTTCAAACGTTTCACCGTCCTTGCATCCCTTAAGGATTCCGTAGGGGAGTTCACTGATCTCCCGGAAGCCGGGAGCGAACTGAATCGGTAGATGGACAATGGTAGCGCCAGCCGCTCGAGCTCGCTCTACGGTTTCCTTGGTGTTGTCCAGCATTCCGGTCGACTGCATGACCTCCTGGACGGCTCCATGCAACTTACCTCCAGGGGTAGTGAAATCATTTTGGAATTCGATAAGAACAAGGGCGGTAGATGAAGGGTTCATAAGTTGTTCGGGTTGGTTGATGAACGTAGCGCACTCTCACGAGTGTGCGCAAAGACAGATTTTTGCGGAGGAGGGTCTCGGTGCGAGGGAACCGCAGCCAAAATCGGACGGTGAGAAGTCATTGGTGATTGGTACCGCCAGTCCTCCCGACCTGCCCTCGGCTAGTGTCATCTGCGATTTGCTGTTGGCTATTCGCGCAGCGCCGTAGAATGGTGATTTTTATGGGCAACCTTCGAATTTCAGCAGCCGCGGCGGCCATATTGTTGCTGAGTGGATGCGCTCACCAACCAATGACGGAAACCATCGCTGTCAGCGGCGGTCAAAATCTCAGGTTCACCCGAGTTGGCGCCGGCTTTGTCAAAGCGGAAAATGAGCGCTTCGTAGTAGATGAAGCGGGACTCACCACCTATCGAACGGAAGGGAAGAACTTTGTGCGTTGGCAATTTGCCATAATGCCCAAACGGGAGACCGCACCGCAGGAAGTCAAGATCGAAGATGTGACCAACGATAATCCTGTCTTGATCCTTGAAGATCGCGCTCCCCGGATCGACGAAAGGCGGTGGAGCCGCCAAAGCGATCTTATTCGAGCCAACACGCAATCGATTCCTTGGCTTTTCGAATTCGTGCGAACCACCCGCGTCTTCCGTATTACCGTCCGGGAGACGAATGGAAAGACATCCGTTTTGTACCAGGCCGTATTGTTTACCCCCAAAGCTAAGAAAGATTTTCGCGTGTTAATGGGTCCGGAAACGCCTGCGTGAGCGAGCAGTCTGGGGGACAGCTGCAGTAAATGGTGATTGGTGGGGTGATTGGTGATTAGATTAGTGATTGGTGATAACGACCAGCGAGTCTTCGCCATTTCATGGACCTAGGTCCTATCCGTCCTAGGTCCTATATCTAGTGGAGACGCGAGCGGCCCAAAAAAGACTAGCTGCTCATCGTTTCAGCAGATGCGAGCGGCTCGGGCTCGTCGCCCTGTAGATAGGTCTTGCCCCGGTACTTTCTCGCGACGAAGACAAACAGGATGGCCGCGAACAGCATCAACAAAGTGAAAAACCGGAAGTAAGCTGCACCGTCGAGGTTCATGCCGGCCCGGCGCAGTTGAGGCATGACGAAATTCAGTAGCGCAACAAATTGATTGCCTCCCCAAACCGTAAGGAGCCAGAGCGCCATCACGGCGCTCTTCATTGTCTTGGGAGCCTGGGTATAAGAGAATTCCAGACCGGTAATCGATACCATCACTTCTGCGGAGGTTAGCAGAAGGTAAGCCAACAGCTGCCACCAAACACTCGGTTTGCTCCCGGCATCAATCTGAGTTTGCAACCACCAGATCACTGCGAAGGATGCCGCCGTCACGAACAATCCGATCCCGATCTTGCGCAGAGGCGTCAGCGGAAAGAATTTGTCAAAGATTGGGTAAACGACGTAGTTAAACACCGGTATCAAGATCAAAACGAGGATCGCATTTGCGACTTGGACCTGCCCAGGCAAGAGGGTTATCCAGAGGAAATGCAGGTCGAGACTCCTGGCCTGCAATGTCCATTCGATCCCAGCACTTTGATCCCACAAAGCCCAGAAAACGACTACAAAAGCGTAGACTATGGCCAAGCGACCGATAGCGTTGAGCCCTTCTCGGCTGAATACTTCTCGCCAAAATCTGAGTCCGGCCGGCGGGACATGCACGAACTTTCTCCTGCCTAAGAAGAATACAATGGTTGCGAGCAGCATAAAGATTCCCGGCAACCCGAAAGCGTAGTGCGGACCAAAATGGGGGTCGTTCAACAAGATCGGACAAAGCGCGATCGAAAAGGAGGAACCGACGTTAATTGAGAAGTAGAACCAGCCGAAAGCCCGCGGAAGCAGATGCTCGTTACCGGCTCCGAACTGGTCACCTACGTTTGCAGATACACTCGACTTGATCCCGCCAGCGCCGAGAGCTATCAACCCAAGTCCAAGAAAGAGCCCCAGGCGAGTGTCGTCGAGGGATAACGAGAGGTGGCCAAAACAGTAAACGATCGATAGATAAAAGATCGTGCGATACTTCCCTAAGAATCCATCGGCAAGAATTCCGCCGAGTACGGGCAGGAAATATACGGCTCCGACAAACTGGTGACTCCAAGCCTGAGCCTCGTTTTGCGTCATTACATCGAGTTGACCGGTTCGACTCATCAGGAAGGTCGTCATGAATGTGGCCAGGATTGCGCGCACCCCGTAGAAACTGAAACGCTCGGCGCACTCGTTCCCTATAATATAGGGAATGCTGCGCGGCATCCTTGTGTCGGTCTGATCGGGCGTTGTTCGATACTTCGACCGCACATCTGAAGCCATCGTCCCGGCGGATCGAAGAGAGTCGCCAGACCCAGGAGAAGCACCTGCTATTCGCGACATAAACTCACCATGTTGAGAAATTTCCGTGAAATTGCAGCGCAGGAGTCTTGTTCGTAGCCACCGAAATCACCTAACATCTTTCGCTAACTCCGGCTACCAATGTTGCACCTGCTCAATCATCCGCTTTGCTCGCACATCGTCACTCATTTGCGCGACCGCACCACTAACCCGGTCACTTTCCGGACCTTAACTTATCAGATTAGTGTGATGCTAGCGATTGAAGCCACCCGCCAATTGCCGACCCGGCCATCGTTCATCGAAACTCCGCTCGAATCCCACGAAGGCAGGGTTCTCGCTCAAGTCTTAGTTATTGTGCCGATTCTTCGGGCCGGCATCGGAATGGTCCAGCCCTTCACTGATCTTTTTCCCGATGTCCAGGTAGGTTATGTTGGCCTTGAGCGAAACCACGAGACCGCCATCGCGCGAAACTATTATAATAAATTGCCTTCGCTCGAGCAGAAGCAGGTTTTGCTTCTTGACCCGATGTTGGCGACGGGTGGCTCTGCGGTACAAGCCATCCAGCTATTGAAGGCCAGTGGCGCTCAAAACTGCGCTATCGCCTGCGTCGTGGCCGCTCCGGAAGGTATAAAGGCAGTGGAAGCAATTGATGCACAGATCGATATCTATGCGGCGGCTCTGGACCGAGAACTTAACGATAAGAAGTATATATTGCCAGGGTTAGGAGACTTCGGCGATCGACTATACGGAACATAAAAGCTAGAAGCCGGAATCAAGGATTTAGCAGGAACCCGGACACCGGGGAAGTGGACCCTGAAAGCCAGGTAGCTCTGCACGGCGGCGGCCCTGCAACCTGCAACCCGCAACTGAGCGGTGGTAAGCCGTCTCCCGTTTAGGCTTGCCAACTGGTCGAGGATCTCCCGATAATCGCGGAAAGTCGTCGTTTCTCTATTCACGATGCCGGACGAGGCAGATACGAGTGTAGTGCAGGCGTTGCGCATCCTGCACATTGAGGATTCAGAAGCAGATTCACTGCTTGTCCAGCAAAAACTCCTTCATGAAGGGTTGGACTGCCAAGTCGATCGAGTCGAAACGCGAGAACAGTTTGAACAAGCGCTTCGGCAGAACTCGTTTGATTTAATCCTGGCCGATTGCAAGCTTCCGCGATTTAGCGGTCTGGAAGCACTTAGTCTGGCCAGGGCCCAGCATCCGCACATTCCGTTTGTTTTTCTGTCTGGAACGATCGGCGAAGAAGCGGCGATCGAGTCATTACGAAATGGCGCTACCGATTATGTCTTGAAAGATCGGCTCTCCCGTCTGGTTCCGGCGGTGATGCGGGCTCTTACCGATACCAAGAATCGCGCCAACTACGAGGAAATGGAAAAGCGATTGCGCGAGGCCCAACGTCTGGAGGCGATCGGCACCCTGGCCGGCGGTGTAGCCCACGATTTCAATAATTTGCTCACAATTATTTCCGGGAATGCCAGCCTGCTGAAACTCGCTAGCGATCAGCCAGCGAGAGTTCTGGCTGTCGCGGAGACAATCGATCGAGCGGTCCAACGCGGAGCCGAATTGGTTCGGGGGCTTCTCGTGTTTGCTCGCCAAGGACAAACGCGCCTAATCCAAACGGACATCGCTAAACAGCTGCACGATACGGTCGGAATCGCGCAGGTGGCCTTGCCGGAGAATATCAAGGTCAGCCAGGATTATCCGCCAAACTTGCCGGAGATATTGGCCGATCCAGCGCAAATCGACCGCATCTTTATTAACCTGCTTACCAATGCGCGGGATGCGATGCCCGATGGCGGCGCCATTACAATCACTGTTGAAGCTGTTCTGGCGGGACCATTTCCCGACCAGCCAAAGGAGGTGGCTAAAGAATACCTGAAAGTCGAAGTCACCGATACAGGGATCGGAATGGAAGAATCGGTCAGGCAGCACATTTTCGAGCCATTCTTCACTACGAAACCGTCTGGCAAAGGTACCGGTTTGGGCCTGCCAGTGGTTTACGGGTTAATGCAGAATCATCAAGGATTTGTGGACGTGAACTCTGAGCCCGGAATCGGCACAACATTTACCCTCTTCTTCCCGGTTCCTTCGCCCGGAGAACGAGGGGCAGTCGAAGAGAGCGAACCGTTGCCGATCCGTTCCAGCGGTTTTGAAACGATCCTCGTCGTCGAAGACGAATCCGACGTCGCCAAGTTTCTGGAAACCCTCTTTGGGTTGAGCGGTTACAAGGTTTTGCTCGCCAAAGGAAGCCAAGAAGCGCTCCAGCTTTTCGCTGAGCGCCAAGAAGAAATCCACCTCGTTTTTTCGGATGTCGATTTGGCTAAAGTCGACGGTTTTGTTTTGTGCACCCGCTTAAAAGAGCTGAAACCGGATTTAAAGGTCATTCTCACTAGCGGCCATATTGATCGTTCGATTGAGCAGCGACAGAAGCAGTACGGTATCGACGCTTTTGTGCCCAAACCGTATAACCCTCAGGAATTGGTGCGAAGAGTAAGAGCTGCTCTTGATCGACCGTAGTAGCCCGGACATCTGACAATTTTCATTTTGAACGAACCGTCGGTTGAATGACGGATAGACACCCAACAGAGGCGAATCGATGGAATTTATTCATAAGCTATTTCCCTTTACGGAATTCCTTCCCTCTTCGGGATTCCTGCCATACGGCACCTGTTATAAATGGGATCCTTACGTAATTTGGCTGCACGTTATTTCCAATGGTCTGATCGCCGTAGCCTATTGCTCGATCCCAGTTACGCTCATCTATCTAGTGAGACGCCGCCCGGACTTGGTGTTTCGTCGCATGTTCCTTTGTTTTGCCGTCTTTATCCTCGCTTCGGGTACGACGAATGTACTGGATATTTGGAACATTTGGCATCCAAACTACTGGCTCACCGGATTTGTAAAGGCTTCCACCGCGGTTGTTGCACTGGCAACGGCCATCGCGCTCGTTCCTCGGATTCCAAGGATACTCGCCATGCCCAGCCCGAACGAATTGGAACAAGCCAATGCCGCCCTCCAACGTGAGATCCTGGAGCACAAACAGACAGCACAAAGACTGCGCAGACTAAACTACGAGTTGCAGCAGAAAACGTTAGAACTAGAGCAAGCGAACCTGGAACTGGAGAGTTTTAGTTCGTCCGTGTCACACGACCTGCGAGCACCGGTCCGCTACATCGACGGATTTGTTGACCTCCTTCGGGAAGACTCTGGTGGAGTACTCGGTCCGTCAGGCCAGCGCTATCTGGGAATTATTTCCAGTTCAGCGAAGAGATTGGGAGCACTCATCGACGACCTTGTTGTGTTCGCCAAGATGGGGCGCCGGGAAAAGCAAGAAAGTGAAGTTAATATGAATTTGATTGTCTCCGAAGTCCTGGAAGAGACTTCGCAATACGCAAATGAGCGCGAAATCGAATGGAAGGTCGGCCAATTGCCAGCCGTAAGCGGAGATCGGACGCTCCTCAAACAAGCTTGGACGAACTTGATTTCAAACGCGGTAAAATATACACGGAATCGGAAATGCGCGAAGATCTCGATAGCCAGCACGGAAAGCGCCAATGAATATTGTTTTTCGGTGCAGGACAATGGAGCTGGATTCGATATGCGCTATGCCGACAAACTCTTTGGCATCTTTCAACGACTCCACCAAGCAGAAGAATTTGAAGGAACGGGCTTAGGGCTGGCAAACGTTCGACGGATCGTTGCTCGACACGGTGGAATAACTTGGGCAGAAGGCAAAGTGGATGAAGGAGCGACTTTCTATTTTACCATTCGCAAACCTTCACCGCTTCAGGAGCAAACGAAGAATTTCTCGACCCTCCCGTCCGGGATATGAAATCTTTGGTCGCTCTTCGTGTAGGAGCTGAAACTCCGGCAAGAAAAGCTCGTTTAACTCTTCGGTTGAAACCCCAAAAGGCGGACCACCTTCCGGTGGCGCTTCTCCTGGATCCCAGGGATCGAGAAAGAAGATGGCGAGAATCTGACCGGACTTGCGAAGCGCGGTCGCCATCGCGCGAACATAATCGACACGTTGTGCCGGCAAAACCACGCAGAAACAGGTATGCTCAAAGATC
>DATNNZ010000502.1:0-14278 GCA_035601575.1 Chthoniobacterales bacterium | reverse complement strand
TCGCAAATAAGAGAAAGACTTATCGTACCGCATTTGACAGTTCACTGCCTCACTGACAGCCTCCTGCTACGCGCGGAAAAATGAGAAGACCAGCTCTTCGCCGCCGGCAAACGGCTGCAACCAGGGAAGAGATCCTCGATGGCGTCACAATTAAACGCGATCAGCCCTGAAGGGACGGAGGAGATAGTCATCTGAATTTGGGTGCGGTCGATATGGATTGCCCCGGCCTTCTCCGGCGCCCTTACAGGGCTAGCGCCTAAAAATAACACCACCCAGGCTAAAGCCTGGGCTAAGCTCCCAAGGCCCTTCGGGCCGACACGCCGTCACGCGTACACCAGCCGGCAGTTAGTTAGTTTTGCACGGCGCCTGAATAGACCTAGCCGCAGTAGTTGGGACAGCGATTGCGGCAGGTGGAACAATAAACGGCTGGTCTCTAAAATCACTGTTAAAGAGACAAGTATGACCTCATCCAAATTGCAGATAGAAGGGCTCTTGTCTAACTTATGAACACAAAAAACGTTGTTCTCGCGGCTATTGTTTTCGGAATGGCATCCGTCGCGTTATCTATCGATGATACTACGCTTGGCAATGAATATCGTTGGATTGTCGTTGATGGGCCTTACGCTTGTGCTTCCAAAGAGGATCTGCGCCAGATCACGAAACATCATACCGATGAGACCGAGCTCCAAATGGTCAACGACGTCCGGGCCTACTACCTTATCGCGGGAACCATAGTTCGGTTAGTTCAGGAGGACTCATCCTCGGGCATGTCACAGGTCCATTTCGGAGGAATTACCAGAGATCTATGGACCTGCACCAGATTTCTCAGTAAGCGTCCGCTTAAGGACCCGTATGGCGTTATCGAAACTCCCGAAGCGACCGGTTTGGTCACGACCCAGCCAACCGCTACCAGCGACACGCGCGAACGCTCCGGTGCAACACCTGCACCTTATAGCAGCCCTCAACCGACGGCGAGCCCGATTCCCCGTACCACGCCGGCAAAACCGTGATCTTCCGTTTCGTGCAGTGAGGAGCCTCAATGCGAAGCCCAGATGAGACTTCTTCGAATATATTCAAGCCCTGATGGCGAATCGCACTTTGACGAAATTGAGGCGCTGTCCACCGTCTCAGTCCGGGTAGAGTCGTTCTCGTTGAGGATACGCGGGGTAAGGGCCACATCATCGCTCCCGGCAAAAAAATCGCCACGCAACTTCATCAAAACCGTCTGCAAATGCGGGCTGATAATTAAAACTTTCAATAGATTTTGGGTTGTCCAAGCGCCGGTAAAGAATACCGCGCGAGCAACTGCCGAATCTTTGCGCCCAGGTGCGTCGTTCGAGTGACTTTTCCGTTCTGAAGTTCGACCAGAAGGAAATCCCGAGAAGATCTAAATGCTGATCGGTGGCCCGACGATGAAACACCCGTAATGCGCCGCGATCTCTAAGACCTTGTCCGCGGGGCTATCGCGTATGGTCTGGATGCATTTCTCGAAGCCTCCAGGCGTCAAAATTACCAAAAGACGACTAGTCTCATTGGATATGTTCCGCCAACTATGCCGGGATCCCCTTGGAACGGTAACGCTGGTACCGACAGGAGTGTCGAACACCTGATCTTCGATCAGAATCCGATAAGTACCGGCTAGCACGACAAAATGTTCCTCTTCATCGCGGTGAAGGTGCACTGGCGGGCTGCAACCGGGAGCTGCAACGGATTCAACAATCGCATATGCCCCATTGGTGTCTGTGCTGGAAAGCCGCACTGCAATCCGTTCACCGGCAGTCCCTTCATACCAAGGGCCCTTATCGGTTCCATTTTCCACACCGGCAAACAAAGATGATTTTTTGTCAGTCATGAATCTCTCCTCGTTCCTCGCCTGTGGCCGCAGCAACACGATTGACTTCAGCAGCCGGGCTGGGCCAATTGATGCCGATCACGCTCGTGAACAAGGCCGCGCACAGCGCGGGCACGCCGAGTGCGACAAAGCTGTCGCCAACCTGCCAACCCCGGTTCACGAGCAGGCCAATTGCGAGCGGACCGACAAAAGAACCGAGTCGGCCAAGCCCCATGGCCCAACCAACGCCGGTGGAACGAATGGCCGTGGAGTACAGTAAGGCCGTCAGCGCGATCAAGCCGGAGCTCGCGATACCAAGAAAAAAGCCGGCGAGCCCCAGGAACACAATGACGAGTGCGATGGATTGACTGGCGTGGCCCACTGCGCTGAGGGTAATGGCGCTGCCGACCAGAGCGGCTGGCAGAACGCGTCGAGCAGCGAAGCGACTCACCAGAAATCCGGACAGCGGCGCTCCAAACACGTTGCCCAAGGCGAACAGCGCGAAGGCGACTGACGATTGCGCGCCGGCGATTCCCGCTCTTTGGAGCAACGTTGGTGTCCAGGCTATGCTGGTCGTCATCGTCAAAAAAGTCACGAAATAGCTGGCCCACAGCAAGATGGTTCCACCGGCACCGCCAGCGGCGAAAAGCTGCCACACCGGCACGCCTCGGACCTTTTCGCCGTTTATGACGAATTGACAGCCGGATGCAGTATTAACGGTCGGGCTGATCCGAGCCACCAGGTCCCGAATCTTCCACCAAGCCACCCCACGCATCACCAGGAACTCGATTGAATCTGGCAGTGCGCGAATCATCACGATCGACAGAATGATCGGCGCAATACCACCGATATAGAACAACGATTGCCAACCAGCCGCATCGATCAGTCGCGACCCGAGCAATCCGACCAACACCCCGCCGAGCGGAAGCCCGGTGGACAGCAACCCAACCACCGCCTGCCGGTTTGAGCGCGGTGTATATTCCGCGGCGAGACTGATGAAGCTGGGCATAGCGCCGCCCAAACCGACTCCCGCCAGGAAGCGGAACAGCAAGATCTGCTGCAGCGCTGCCGCACTTGCGGTGCACAGGGTAAACACACCAAGCGTAGCGGTAGCGCCGATCAGCACCCACTTGCGCCCGTAGCGATCAGCAATCGGTCCAAGCCCAAATCCACCCAGCATGAGGCCTAATACAGCGGCACTGAAAACGGCGCCGAACTGGTTCGGCGCAATGTGCAGCGGTCCCGCCATCGCCGGTGCAGCTACGCTCATAACCGCAAGGTCGAATCCCTCGAGCAGCGCCACGAGCCCGCACAGCATGATAATCCTGATCTGCAACGGCCCGAGAGGACACTCGTCGATCAGTTCGGTGATGTTAACGGAAGAAGATGCTGACATAAGTTGTACTTCCGTTTGCAGGCGGGAGATCCGGCCGCATTCGTGGTGATCCTACGAGTATAAGCGCCGTTCCAAAGGCCGCCGTAGGCCAAACACTTCTTCCAAAAGGTAAACGGCCTTTTCCAGTCCGTTAGTATCAGCTATCACTCGCCGCATTCTATTAGCATCCTCCCGATACTCCGGACTCCGCAGCACCTCGTCGATCAGTAACGTTAATCGACGGACCATCAGCTTCTTCAATGGCATGAATGCGCCAGTTTTTGTATAGGCCCTTACTCCCTTGAATTCTGTTTTCATATTCGCCTAATGTACCCTGCTGAGACCGATCTGCCCTAAAGCCCTCAACGAAGGAATAGAAAGCAGGATTTTCAACGGCAGTCTGTTCTTGTCTCAATTGCCGTTATCTTTGTCTCAACAATTCGAAGAATTGCCAAGGGTGATATCGACATCATGGCCCTTTCGGAGAAATTCGGTGCGCGTTCCAGATGTGAAAATTAAGCAATAGGATCGCGTCTAACGATTCAATACATATTACGTTATGAAATCGTGTTTCTTCCTGATTTATCGGAATGTGCTTGCTGACGGAAGGAAGAGTCGGGCTTAATCACGGCGAATTTCCTGGAGGCAAGAGCTGGTTTGATTTTTCGGTGTGATATCTCTCTCAGTCGTTGGACTTACTGGCTTGTTGTTCTCCTGGCCGTTCTCTACTCGAGCAACACAGCGGTTCGCGCCCAAGAAAGCAGTAAGACCGGTTTTAGCGACTCGGTCACTGGTATCAGCCCCGGAATTTCCAACCACGAATGAACACTAATGCACACGAATGAGGAACAGTTATTCGTGTCTATTCGCGTCCATTCGCGGTTAAAAATCTTTGCCTATCTCTGTTTGCTCCGTTTCCTTCTGTTCAAAATCCGTACGGCAATTGCGACATCCGTTCCTTAACCGATGCGCCGGCCTCCAGGAGTTCGCCGATCGGGTCCCAACGACCGTTAATCAGTGCGTCCCGCGCGCTCGGGCGAATCGACGCCGAGAAATCATCACCGCCGAAGCGAATCGTTTCGGCAGCCAAATCGATGGTCATCTCGGACTTCGGCTCGGACTCGACAATTTCGCGAATCCGACCGAGATCGTGCCGTGAGGCGCTCACACAGGGGAGGCCTAATGTCGTCGCATTACCGAAGAAAATTTCGCCAAAGCTTTCCGCTACGACGGCGCCAAAGCCATAACGGTAGATCGCCTGGGGAGCGTGCTCACGGGAACTACCGCACCCGAAATTTCTGCCGCAGATTAAGATCGTTGCTCCGTTGAACCGGGGATCATTCAGGGAGAAGTTTGTGGGCTTTCCGTTTTCGAACCGCACGTCGTAAAACAAGAAGTCGCCCAAACCTTCAAAGGTGACGCATTTCAAGTACCTGGCTGGAATAATCCGGTCCGTATCCACGTCATCCCCGGGGACAGAGACGCACGTGCCGCTTACTTCCAGAATCTTTCTTAAGGCCATGACGTAATTTTGGATTTATGATCACCGGCCAAACAATTCCCGGGCATCCGTTATCTCACCCGCAATTGCCGCCGCCGCGACCATGACCGGGCTCATTAACACGGTACGGCCGGTGGGGCTCCCTTGCCGGCCCTTGAAGTTCCGGTTGCTGGAACTGGCGCAAAGCTGATCGCCGACCAGCTTATCCGGATTCATCGCGAGACACATCGAGCAACCAGCCTCGCGCCATTCAAAGCCGGCTGCCGTGAAGATCTGATCGATCCCCAATTCCTTGCAGGCAGCTCCGACGCCCTGCGAGCCGGGAACCGCGATAGCTTTCACGTTTCGTGCGACGTGCCGGCCTTCGATGTATTTGGCGACTTCTTTGAAGTCCGACAGCCGGCCGTTGGTACAACTGCCAAGAAATGCGACTTGGATTGGAGTTCCCTTAATCGGTTGCCCTGGTTGCAATTTCATATGTTCCAGGGCCTCCGCGAGCGATCCGCGCTCATCCTCCGGTGTCGTTTCGGGTGTCGGTAATCGCTCCGAAATGAAAACTGCTTGGCCGGGATTGATGCCCCATGTCACCGTCGGCTGAATCTCTGCGGCATCGAAATCCACAACATCGTCATAAACACAATCGGCATCCGAGACGCACGACTCCCATCGCTTCATTGCTTCCTTCCATTTGTCGCCTTTTGGACTATAGGGACGGCCCTCAAGGTAGGCATACGTTGTCTCATCCGGGTTGACGTACCCGGCACGGGCGCCGCCTTCGATCGACATATTGCAGACGGACATCCGTTCCTCCATCGTAAATTTATCGAAGACTTCTCCGCCGTATTCGTAAGCGAATCCATTGCCTCCGTTTACGCCCAATTTACGTATGATGTGCAGGATGACATCCTTAGCGTAGGTTCCCGCAGACAGTTTCCCATCGACATTGATCCGGCGGACTTTCAATTTGCCGATTGCCATGGTCTGCGTTGCCAGCACATCACGCACTTGGCTTGTACCGATCCCCAAAGCAATCGCGCCAAAAGCACCGTGGGTCGAGGTGTGAGAATCCCCGCACGCAATCGTCGTCCCCGGTTGCGTAATACCCTGCTCCGGACCCACCACATGAACAATGCCTTGCTTGCCAGAGAAAACGTCAAAGTAGGTGATTCCAAATTCCACGCAGTTCTTGCGCAGTTCTTTAATCATCGCATCGGCCAGCGGATCTGAAAACGGCTCGGTCCGTTGATCAGTAGGAATAATGTGATCGACCGTCGCAAATGTCCGGTGGGGAAAGGCGACGGGAAGTCCCATCTCCCGAAGCATAGAGAATGCCTGTGGGCTGGTGACCTCATGGATAAGATGAGTGCCGATCAGCAACTGGGTTTGGCCATTCCGCAATTCTCGAATTGCGTGCGCCTCCCATACTTTCTCAAAGAGGGTTCGTCCCATTTGCAGGCTCCTGTATCGTTCACTTACAACGAAATTCTCTCATTTGTCATCTTGATTTGTTCGCTGGTTCCGATCTTAAAGCATCCTTTAAGCGTGCGAAGGATCGGGCGATTGGACGTAACCAACGGGTTGCGGCCGGATCCGGCCTTGCTTTTCTTCGGCCGGACGGATGGTCGAGCTTCTAGAACTGGGGGAACGGATCCAGGCCGTGACGATGACGGTTATGGAGAGGTCCGAACTCGACCAGCTCCCATGAAGAGTCGCAGTCTCTGGGCTCATCAAGAAAGCGCGCGAACAGTTCGGACAACAACTCCGGCAGTTGGGCCAAATATTGGCCAGTCTGAAACTTCGACACGACAAGTGAAGCCAGGTCAAAAAGAATGCGTTGCTAACATTTCTCTTAGCGGCAGAACGGGCGGGGAAGAATCGCCCGCCAATAAGGCAACCGACTCTGGACCGGCAAAAACATGAATTTTCGTCTACTCGGTAAAAGCGGATTGCGCGTCTCCGAGCTTTGCCTCGGCGCGATGACTTTTGGAGAAGAGTGGGGTTGGGGCTCCCCTCGGGACGAGGCGCGGCAGATCTACGACGCTTTCCGCGAAGCAGGTGGGAACTTCGTCGATACGGCCAACGTCTATACAAACGGCACCAGTGAAACTTTGTTGGGCGACTTTATGTCCGGCCATCGTGAAAGTGTCGTTCTAGCTACCAAATATAGCGGCTCGGCGCCTACCACCGACCCAAACGCCTCCGGCAACCACCGGAAAAGCATGGTTCAAGCATTGGAAGCTAGCTTGCGCCGTCTGAAAACAGATTATATCGACCTCTATTGGTTACATATGTGGGATCAACTGACTCCGGTCGAAGAGGTCATGCGGGCGCTGGACGACCTTATCCGCCAGGGAAAAGTGCTTTACGCCGGTATTTCCGATGCTCCCGCCTGGTGGATCGCCGAAGGGAACACGCTCGCTACGCTTCGAGGCTGGTCGCCATTCGTTAGCTTGCAAATTGAATATTCCCTCCTCGAACGGACAGTAGAACGTGAACTGATCCCGATGGCCAAGGCGTTTGGGCTCGGCGTTACCGCTTGGTCACCTCTCGCCGGTGGAGTTCTGAGCGGCAAGTACACCTCTGGACAGGGCAGCGATGCCCGGTATTCATCCGATATGATGAAGTCACGGCTGCCGGATCGAGAGCGCACTAGCCGGCCCGTCGGCGCTCTCAACCAGGTGAGCAAGCAGCTCGGTCGTAGCGAGGCACAGGTTGCTTTAGCTTGGTTGCGACATCGCGATGTGCCAGTAATCCCTATTATCGGTGCCCGCAAAATTAGCCAGCTTCAGGATAACCTTGCCAGTCTAACCATCACGTTAGACCGGGAGCAATTAACTATTCTGGATGATGCAAGCAAGATCGAGTTGGGATTTCCCCACGACCTATATCAGGTAGACCTGGTGCGAACGCTTGTCTACGGCGGCTTACGCGATCGCATCGTTACGTGACCGGGTAACGCGCTAACTCGAACAACAATCGCGACAACGTTCTCATGGAGCGAGGTTGCTATTGGGATCTTTACCATCCCAGCCGTTGATCCATGCGTCGTTTGCAACCGGTCCCATTGTAAAATCAAGGTTCCCGCCGGCCTTCAATTGGTCGTACGTGATATAGGGATGATTCAACCGAACCCCATTGAGTTTTACGGATTGCACATAACGATTGGTCGCGGATGGGCCCATCCCATCAAGCGTGTGCGCGGTTATCCAGAAGCGATGTGTCTTTTGGAAAACGAATTCTCCAGTCCGGGAATCTGTGTCGGGTATCGGTATGTCGATCGCCGCGGCAGAGAACAGTGGAGTTCCTAAATAGAACACACCGCCGACAGGATTCAGAGGATAAAATCCCAATGCGGAAAGCACGTACCAGGCCGAGAGTTGACCGCAATCGTCGTTACCGGGAATTCCAGAGTTCTGAACAAGTTCCGGATCGTTCTCGGCGGCCTGCAGGCTCGCGGGACTCAGTATTCCCTTATCGCGAGCCGTGAGTTTCAACGAGTACATGTCGTCCATGAGATCACGCACCATAGCCTGCGTTTTTGAGGGTTTCTTGGCGGTATCATAGATGTACGCGACCTGATTGGCCGGCTCGTTTCCTTGAAAATATTCGCCGATGCGTCCGGTCAGGTCTGGAAAGCCGTGTGGATCCTTAAAGGTCAATGCGTTGTTTGGATCAAACGTTTCGTCCAACTGCGCCAGAAAAGGGACGGTTCCACCCATGATGCCTGCCAACCCCGAATAATCTTGTAGGACGTTCCATGTATCCACCCAGGAGTTTGATTCTGAATAGTCTCCCTTTTCAGCTGCCGTCGGATTGAAAGCAGTTACAAAATTCCCATTTGCATCCTTGGGGCGCGCAAAATGCCATCCAGGACTGCTGATTTCTGGGTCGAAAACGTTCTTGTAGTTGGCACTGCGGTTTAAATAGAAGCCGTATTCCGATTGACTCTTTTTTGCAGCAAAGCCAACGGCAGCCGTCGCCCAATCATCGAAGGCATAATCCTGGGTCGTCGAAACCGAGGTGTTAGCTCCGGCAAACACATAACCATACGTCATATATTGATCGAAACCGTGTAAGTGGGCAGATTGCGTTGTTGTCAACGCCGTCCAGAGATCATCGATGTTAGCGGTTGTTAGTCCTTTCAGATAAGCATCGGCGATTATCGGAACAGAGGGATGCCCAGCCATCGAAAATGTCTCGGTCTGGGCCAACGGCCAAACGGGCAGTTCACCTTTTCCGTTTTGCTTGAACTGGGTTAAAAGAGATTTCACCCAACCATCGACCCGTTCAGGCTGGATGAGTGTCATCAACGGCGTTTCCGCTCGGAAAATATCCCAAAGAGAGAATGTAGAGGAATATTCGAAGCCGGGATTAGGATGCGACGTCGTCATTCGCGTCGGCGTTGAGAGGTTTTGGGCGTCCGTTCCAACATAACTTCCATCGGCGTTATTATAAAGGGTCGGAGCCAGCAACGTGTGGTAGAGCGCCGTGTAGAAGGCCGTTCTCTGTTCTGGACTAGCGCCTGCAATCGTCACCCTGGAGAGTGCTCGGGACCAGATCTGTTCGGCGATTCCGGAAATATCGTCGAAACTGCGATTGCCAACTTCCCTTTCCAGATTTGCTGACGCATCGGTTGTACTGGATGCAGAGATTCCTACCTTAACAATCACCTCATCGGTTGAGCTTGTGTGCGAAGCAAAAGTCAGGTAGATCGTCTTGCCATCGCTGCTGATCGTTGGATTTGAATTAAAGGGCCTCGAAAAGGTGGCAACAAAGTATGTCGGCTTTCCTGACGCCCAGTTATTGGAGATTTCCCATCCGGAAATTGTGCGATTATCTTGAATTACAATCCCGCCCATGGTTGTAGACACGCCATTCACAATCCGATCACCGATTGGCTTGGCAACGCTAACCAGCATGCTTGCGTTATGGCTTGGGGACGAGGAATGGAATGTATAGCGATGTACACCGGCATGAGCTGTCGCCGTTAGTTCCGCTAACATCGTGTCGGTTCCAGTCGCAACGTTGGAGTCTGGCTTGGGTGAGAGTATGACTCGGTAATAACCCGGTTTGGCGCTTTCGTTCTGGTGAAGGAAGGAGGCGGTATAATCGGTGGTGCCAATACTGTTGGGGTCCACCGGCTTCATCGTGGGCATAAAACGGACCTCGCCTCCTGAAGCTCCGCCGGTACCCGACAAGTGCGTGTGCGTGAATCCGGAGATGAACGGATCGTTGTAATGATAACCCGAGCAACGATCCCAGCCGCTGACGTTACTGCCGTAAGTGTCCGGGCTTAACTGGACCATCCCGAATGGAATTGTTGCTCCGGGATACGCGTGGCCGTGGCCCCGGACACCGCTGTTCCATGCGGCATTAACGTCCAGATTGGCCGTGCCAATCATCGGATTAACACTTTCTACAGGTGAATCTTCGGCTGAAGCGGGCATTTGAGCCATACTAACGGCGAGAAGCGTTAGTAACGTGGTTCTCGTAAGAGGGGGTGCATCATGCATGTTTTCGGGTCCTTCCTTGACCGCCGGGGTCCTAAAACCTCGGAACGGGGTTAAGATCTAGATGATCCATTGTTTGGGGCTATGTTTGGCCCCGATAGGTCTCCGGACTGCAATGGATTTGGGAGGAGACCTTTTCCTCTCTTCGACCGCGCCTCGATCGCCCAGTGACAAAGGAAACAAGGAAACTGCGAAGACTGTATCGAGGGAGAGCCGAAGATTGGGGGGCAGTCAGAGTTTTATTCCAATGATTGGAACGTTGCAAGGGAAAATATGGAATTTCTGGTGAATATAAGGATCAATCAATGCAATGACGCGCAATATATCGCAACGTTGGTTCCAATTATTTGAATCATTTCCCACTCTTCTATGATCCCTTCCGGTACTAACCTCCTCAAAGTTAAGGACTACAACATCGCCGTGGTTCTTAACCTCATCCGAAAATATGAGCCGATTTCCCGTCGCGAAATCGCCGATCGGACCGGACTCAGCTTCCAAACCGTAACTAATATTACGCAAAACCTTTTCGACTTAGGAGTCATTCAGGAAGGCTTGGAACTGCGCGGAAACGGGGTCCGCCAGTCTAGATCACTGCAAATCAACCCAAATGCCGCCTATGCCATCGGCATCCATATTGATCGGGCAAAGCTCACCATTGTTCTGACGAACTTCGAGGCTCGCGTTCTTTGGCGCGAGGAGATTTCATTGACTGTTGGCCGGAGCGTTCGCGCGATCCTCCCTCTCATTCAGGAAGCAGTTAACCGGGCTGTTCAAGAAGCCGAGATATCCAGGGAACAACTCCTCGGAGCAGGCCTCGCTGTTCCTGGCCCTTTGGATATTGAGGCGGGCTGTCTGCTCAATGTGCCTAATCTTAGTGATTGGGCGAATCATCCAATCCGCAGCGAATTAGAAGAACTTTTGGGTTTTCCCGTCGTGTTAGATGAAGACGTCACGGCGATTGTCCTTGGCGAACAGTGGTGCGGATTGGGGGCAGAATGCCTCAATGTGCTCTACCTCTACGTCGGAATTGGCATTGGCTTGGGCATCATCTCCAATGGGCACGCCTTGCGTGGATGGAAGGGTAACATGGGCCAAATCGGCCACATTCAGATTGACCCTGACGGGCCGCCTTGTCACTGCGGTAAACAAGGTTGTCTAGAGGTTTATTGCACGGCTGAAGCTATTCTCCGTGACGCTCGAATCGCAGCGCTGAATAGAGATCATCTGAACAGCCCGAAATCCCCAGCGCTACCCCAGCAGATTGAGGATGTCGTCGCCAGCAGCGAGCCGGTCTTTGCCGAAGTTATCAAACGCGCGGCTAGAAGATTGGGCACCGTTTTAGCCGAGGCTGTTGCGATCCTGGATCCGGAGCTGGTCCTATTGGGCGGCGAGACTCTCCAGTTGCTCGGAGACAGTTTTGTAGAAACAATGGTCCTGGAGATCCGAAAATCGGCAATGCCTAGTAAACCGTTGCCTCCGGTGAAACGTTCTTCTTTAGGTGCGGACGCCGGAGTAATTGGAGCGGCGACACTTGTTCTCCACAATGCCTATGCTCCAAGCCTTCAACTGCTCAATCTTACCTGATTGCATCCGCCCACATCAACGCCCAGGTCAGGGCTGCCAGCGGCCCGGTGGGTCCGGGTACGGTGTTGGTTACCAGTCCCACCTTCTACCACCCGACAAACTCCGGTGTCGAACCCTGGGGCAACTACTCCGCAGTAACAATTGACCCGTTGTTTTCGAATAACGCCTTTCTTGCCCCAAAGGCGCTTACCGGAGACCGCCGGTAGCAAGAATCACCTCGCCGGTAAGCCAGGCCGATTCGTCTGACGCGAGGAAGACCGCGATCGGAGCGATATCGCCGACCTGACCAATTCGGCCAAGCGGAGTCTGCGCGACGAGGCTGTTTACAAAATCAGAGTCGGTCAAGCCGGCGGAATCCGTGCCTTCGGTCCGGACCGGACCGGGATTGATGGAGTTCACCCGGATTTTTCTTGGTCCGAGTTCGCGAGCCAGCACACCGGTAATGGCGTCGACAGCGCCTTTGGTACCCGTGTAGACAACGGAGTTGGCCGGTGTCATGCGGCTGGCTCCGGATCCAATGTTGATGATGCTGGCGCCTTCGCCGAGGTGCTTGACCGCCGCATGGGTGGTGAGAATGAGACCAAGCACGTTGATGTTAAATATCTTGTGAAAATGTTCTTCGGTAATCGTCTCGATCGGAGAGAACTCGTAGACACCCGAGTTGTTTACGAGGATATCAAGATGGTTATAGCGCTTGATGGCCGCATCGATGATACCCTGGGCCTCAGCGGCCTTAGAAACGTCTCCGCCTACCGCAACCGCCGTGCCACCGGCTTTCATGATGGCATCGACGACGCTGTCCGCGCCGGCCTTGCTGGATGCGTAGTTGACAACTACCGACGCGCCTTCGGCGGCGAGTGCCTTGGCGATAGCGGCGCCGATGCCTTTGGATGCGCCAGTGACGACTGCTGCCTTGCCTTTGAGCTTGTTCATAAGTGTTTCTTTCGGAAAGCGAGTGCGTTGAAGTGAAGATATGAACCTGAATCGCGCAGATGCTAAGCCACTAGCGGCTAACCGATGCGAACCGCGCAACCCAGACTCTATTCAATAGTTCCGAACTTACGAAATATGGAACAATCTGTCAAGTCCGTTATTGACCATCCGTCGAAGGCGCGACGCTCTGCTATTTGCTATTTGCTATTCGCCGCAGGCGATTTCCTCTGATCAGCCAAGGACGTTTTTGGAGCTCAGTGGAAAGGTAACTGAGGGTCGTGACTACGAGTTGGTTTTTAATAATGCAGGTTCGGCCATCGGAGAGCAGCGAACCAATCACATCTAATCCAGCCATCCACCTGGGGACCCGCCCGCGAGGCAGGGCCACGGGTAGATCCAGGCTGTCGTGATTGCTAGAGCAGACCACGATGTAGGCCTTGCCGGCCAGCGATTCCAGGAAAGTCCGGGCTTTGATAATCTGCGCGCGCGGAGGCAGGGGATGGAAAACGTCCAACAGGTCTCCGACAATCGCCACGATATCAAACTCGACCGCATGCGAAGCCGGATTCGGAAGCTACGGCATTGATCGGCAGTTGCGAATCGAGCAGCAGCGTCTCCGCATGGCGAACCCTCATCTTGTTGAGGAACTTGTGGATCGAAGTGCTGGTTTCGCGGCGAAACAACTGGGTCAACCGTGCTCGGGAGATTCCAGACTGTCCCGCTAATCGGTGCAGATCCCATGGTTCACGAAATCTGGATTCAAGCAGCAGTTTCGCGCGAAGCACGGCCGAATGCATCGCCACGCTGGAAGGCGAGTCTCTCGTTCCGGCCAAGGTCCGAACCACCTCCAGAATCAAGGTGTCCAAGGCCAGACGTAACCCGGAGATCTGGTGCATGGCGGAAACAGTTACCTCGTGGATCAGGCGGGCCATCGCACGTTCGAGTTGCAGTGCTTCCCGAATGAAGCAGGTGGAAGTGAAATGCTTCGTTAACTCCCATTCAGGATGGCGAGCCGCAATTGCGCGCAGGTCGAATCCGATAAACACCTCATGCGGACCCGAGTCGGATTTTCTCTGGAGCCAATGATTGACGTTTGGCGCGATACAAAGGCTCGATCCGGGAGAGAGCGTGTAGGTGCGACCGCCCATGATCCCACACTTGGGTGCCGCTTTCGGTCAGGACTTTGACTTCCAACGCACGCCGCCGATCGGGCAACAACCCGATGTGATCGGGAGACATCAGCAGAAGATTCTTGCCGAAGCGTTTCGCCGCGAAAGAAAGCCTAATCCGATCTCGGCCGCCGCACAGGCCTGGCAACCTCTGCCAGACACCGAGGCCTCCTCCACAAGCTGCGGCACCCCTTCGCACTGCGCGGGGAACATCACAAAGCTGGCCAGAACGAAGAACTACCCTACCGCGATTCGATTCGACCCGACGACTAGCTGACTACTTTTTCTTCGCCGGGGTCGGACTTCCTTTTGGCGCTTGTTTTGCTTGCGGCTGCGGCTTGGGAGCAGGCGCCTTAGCTTGCGGCTGCGGCTTGG
>DATNNZ010000501.1:0-5856 GCA_035601575.1 Chthoniobacterales bacterium | reverse complement strand
CATCGGGCAAGGGATGAATAAAAGGGGAGTACTTGAACGACATCGAGGCATTGTGCCCAAACGTGCCCAAAAATCAAGGTTTATATAGACTTCGGAAGACTCCTCTAGACTCCGTTCCCTAGGGAGAAGTCTTTCCCTAGGGGGCGAATTATGACTACGGATCAGAAGGTTGTGTGTTCGAATCACGCCGGGCGCATTGCTCATCATCAGCGACTTATGCACTAAATCAGGTATCAGTATCGATTGCTGCTTGGACACTTCTTGGACACTTTTTGATTTCTTCAGTTCAGGTCGTGGATCTGATTTGATTCAGGCTTAGTGTGTCCAGGTACCATCCCGGAACAACTCTTAATCACTGGGTTGTTGGTTCGATTTCAACGCGGTGCATCTCCAACAACGTCAATGGCTTATGAATTCAATAGGCGCTCGTTAATTTTCGTTGCTTACGCACTTTATGGACGCTAAACGCCCAAAACGACCCTATTTTTGCCGGGTGCGCGTGGGCTTCAGCCGCGGGCGCTTGCCTTGACTGTCACCGATCAGTCCAAAACCGGCCAGTGATTATCGAATCAAAACCAGCCACTTTTATGGTTAGTAAAGGGTTTGAAGTGACTTGGCAAGTGGCCTCTCATTAAGGTTGGCTTTTTTATTTGTGTTTAATCGATGGAAGCGAGGCACGAGCGAGCAGCGATTAAATGCAAATTACAGTTGCTGTGTTTGTGCGGAGCATCCTTCAGATCAAGGCCAAAACGGAATAAATGGAGGGAAGCCCGTAGGGAGGCGCCGTTTATGCCGGATTTGGGCTGGAGAACTAGCTCCCGCGCTGAACACTCCGATCGTGGTCTACTGCGCCAGTGGCGAGCACTGTACTAGTCTAGCAAGTGCTGTTCAGGTGTTGCGAGACCTGGGGTATCTGAACGTCGGTTCACTGATAGGTGGCCTCCAGGGTTGGCTCGAAGCCGGCGGACTCGTGGAATCCTCGGGTGGGCGAAATTCCGGTTCCTCTAGACAGACAAGACCGATCTGGGCCAGGTCTGACTGGTGATTTGTGTTTGGTGATTTGTGATTGGTGGGGGACCGGGACCGGCACGTCCCGTGGCTTAGCCCGCGTTTCTTAGACACACGGGCAGCCAGAGGACTTTTCAGACTAGACTCATGCTGCCGCGCGGGATTTACGGCTTTCCTCCAAAGCTGGCATAGTCATCGAGCTCAGCGGCTTCGAACCAGGTTTTGATGTCTTCACGGGTTTGGGAATGTTGGCCCACGTATTCGGCAAAGAGTGCAAGCGTTTCCGCGTCGCTGTCCGGTCCGCGTTTTTCCATGAAGGCCGACCAGGCTTCGATTTCCCACAGTGCCCGCGGTGTCTTAGCGTTTGCTAATACCCATTGGAGGATTTCTCCGTCGCCTTTGCCGGCGGCCAGTTCGTTCAACAGGGCCTCAGCGTCAAAGCCAAGAAAACGCACCAGATGTTGATCGGTTGGCGAATTGTAAACGTATTCCCCATTCTTTTTGGAAAGTGTCGCCCTGCCTTTGTCGATCATTCGCGCCAGGATCACGAACCCGCCCAGCCGGACGCGAAAGCTCCGCGGCGGACGTTCAGTCAGGTCGATGAAAAAAGCTCGAGTTTCCATTTTGCGACTAGGCGTTCATTCCGCCATTCTGTTGGAAGTTCGGACGCGGTCAGTTCAGTCGAACGCCGCCGTCGATGATCAACTCCGTGCCGGTGATGTTGCTCGAATCCTCCGACAGCAGGAATCTGGCTGCCCGGGCCACTTCGTCGGATGTGCCCCACCGTTTCAAGAGCGACTTTGCAACAATCGTTTCTTCAAACCCCTTTAGCTGGTCAGCAGGAAGGCCCGTTTTCTTTATCATCGGTGTGTCGATCGGCCCGGGGCTTAACACATTCACCCGCATACCGCGCGGGGCTAACTCGACGGCCAGGGTCTTACCGAGGGAAATGATCGCGGCCTTGGTCGCCGAATAGATCGACAAGCCGGCGTAAGCGATAGAACCAGCGATGGAGGACGTGAATACGACCGAGCTCGGATTGCCTAACAAGGGAAGCAGCGATTGAAGCTGGAAATACAGACCTCGCACGTTCACATTGAACATGTCGTCATAGTTTTTAGGCGTTGCCGCCTCAATTGGTTGGAACGTCCCGACGCCCGCATTCAGGAAAGCTCCGTCGAGATGATCCGCAAATGTTCTGATTTCGCCACCCAGCGCCTGGGCGGCAGCCAGATCACCGGAATCCGAGCGAAGGACGGCCGCGTCGCTGAGAATTTTTTTAGCGGAAGCAAGAGTTTCGGGATTGCGTCCGGTGACGATGACCTTCGCGCCCTCGGCGCTTAAGTGTTGGGCGGTGGCCAGGCCGATCCCGGTAGTGCCGCCAGTGATGAGAAAGGTTTTGGTATTCATGCTTTTTCTATAGGCTCAATTTCGCGGCAACGGAGGGTTGCGGATAGTGCCAATTGGAGATTACGGTGATGCGCAATTCGCATCACTCTTTCCGCCGTGATAGAAAAACTCCGACTATTCCTGGTCATCATTGAAGAAGGAAGCCTCCGCCGCGCGGCCGAGCGTTTGCACATTTCCCAGTCGGCGGTCACTCGCCAGATACAACTGTTAGAACACGATTTGGGAGGACAAATTCTTGAGCGCGCTTCCTCCGGGGTTCGTCCGACGATCGGAGGACAGGCTCTGGCGCGGAAAGCCCGAGGGTTGTTGGCCGATTACGATTCGGTGATGGCTGAGATTCGGCGCCTGGTTCGCGGGGAAAGCGACCGCTTGCGTATCGGCTACCTGGCTTCCGCGATGCAGGAGTATTTTGGCCCCGCTCTGGCTAAGCTGCGCCGCGCGTATCCGAAGCTTAAGGTCAAAATGCTCGATCAAACGGCTGGCGAAATAATAACGGCACTACGCGGCGGCGAAATTGATCTGGCCTTAACGGTTGGTGGCGCGGGTCTCCTGTCGCGCGATTTTTATACCCAGAAATTAGCGAGTGTACCGAGTTTGGTTACGCTCCCCCTTGAGCACCCGCTGGCTTCTGAAAAGCAAATTTCAATTTCCAAGTTAAAAACAGAGTCCTTCGTTCATGTACCGGAGAGTGTCGGGCCGGGATATAACCAAAGAATCGCCCGGTTCTGCCTGCGATTTGGCAAATTTCGTCCCCGCTTTGTTTCGATTGGAGTAGGAAACAGCCTGGAGGAAGGGCTGGTGATTTCGGCGAATGAAGGGGCGGTTTCGTTGCAACCGAGCTTTATTTCGCACTTGCGTATTCCGAACGTGGTGATGGTTCCGATCGCCGAAAAGCGAGCCACGTGGGATTTATTCATCGCATGGCAAAGAGGGAGAATGTCCAACCCTTTGCGTGCCTTGCTGGACAGTTTTCAACTCAAGGCCAAGTCTTAAGAGAACAGGTGGTGCAGTGCCAGACGAGGGATCGCCGCGACCGTGAATTTCCCTCGAGGTTGTTTTTTCATGCAAGTCCGCACAAGTGCCGAGCGTGCCAGAGTTCGCTGATGCACATCCTCTAGTCGCTCAATGATCCCGCAAATTCGATCCAAGAAGCCAAGGTCTTCCGCCGAATAAAATTCCCTCACGATGATGCCAAATAGTGGGCAAAATTCTGGGCCAAATAATTCGCAAAGTGACATGTAGGCGCTCTGGCCCGGATCGATTCTTCGCCGGTCGTTGAGTTGAACCGAGCAGTCGCAATCGCCATGCGTGACGGTCCTGAGGCTGGGCTAAGGCTGATAGATGCTCTGCTCGCGGATGGAGAGTTGGACGGTTACCACCTGGGACACGCCGCCCGGGCCGACCTATGCCGGCGCCAAGGAAAGACGGCCGAGGCCCACTTTTCCTATGATAAGCGCTAGCTCTCACCCAACAAAAACCGGAACGGCGATTTTTAGAAAATCGGCTCAAGGAACTAAAAAAGTGAAGATTACTTGTCGAAATTCGGAAGTCCTGAACGGCTACTTTGGGCTTGAACTGGAGGATGCGGAGCGCTCCGGAGCAGGCGCACGTTTAGCTTTGGGTTGAAGCCGGTAACTACGGCCGTTTATCGCGATGATCTCAGCGTGGTGGAGCAAGCGGTCAAGGATGGCGCTAGCGGCAGGCACATCGCTGAGCAGTTTGCCCCATTCTTCGATAGGTCGATTGGAAGTCATCATAGTGGAGCGGTTTTCGTAACGGCGCATGATGAGTTCTAAAAGGATTTCGCCGCTCTTTTGGGGCAAGATTTTGAGTCCCATGTCGTCGATAATGAGTAGATCGGGCTTGAGATATTTCTTTAAGAGCCGGCCTTCGCTGAGTTGACTTTCTTGGGAGAGTAATTCGCGCACTAAATCGAAGATGGAGCGATAAAGAACCCGGAAGCCGACTTTGAGCACTTCACGACCGATAGCCTGTACAAGATGGCTTTTACCCACTCCGGGAGGACCGACCAGGAGTACATCCCGACGTTGAGCAACGAATTGGCCAGTGGCTAGTTCATAGATCAGAGCGCGGTTAATGCTGGGATTAAAACTGAAGTCAAAGTTCTCCAGCGAACGCAGCTCACGGAACTCGGCTTGTTTGTAACGTCGGTTAATCAGCCGTTGATGACGGACATTGATCTCATCCTGGAAGAGTAATTCCAGGAACTGAGTATAGGGTAAGCGATTGGCTTCGGCTTCCTGCAAGCGTAATTGCAGACTATCAAGCAGACCGGATAAATGCAGAGTTTGGGCGTGTTGTTTAAGGATGTTGTTCATTGAGTATGCAACTGGTTAATAAAGTTGGAGTAGACCGTCAGATCGCGAATGAGCGGGTGGTGCTCGGCGAAGGTAAAGGCTTTTTGTTCACTTTGTTCGCCGAGCAGACGGCGAAGATCTTTAAAGCGATAGGTTCCGGCTTTGAGCGCCTTAGAGCAGGCGCTATCGATGGCGCTAGCCGAGTGTTGCTTGCTTAGAGCGCATAAGCCCATGATGGAACGCAGCGCTTGGGCTCCGCGTAGCTCAAAGGAACCTTGCGCCCACTGACCACACTCTTCGCCGATAGTCGCTGCTCGGCTGATCCAATAGCGGCAGGAACTCAATACCGGAGCATGTAAGCCTCTAGCGCCTAAGACGTGGCTAAAGCGGCCCGGTTCAGCACGGCTATGGATTTGAACCTGTTCCATCTTCTGGTTGAAGACTCGGACACACCGACTGTCCCATCGGACCCAGACCTGGTGGCCGATGAGTTCGGCCGGAACTTCGTAATAAGCGCGTGCCACTTCGACGTAACTGTCGCGATGGACACTGCGCTTGGCTTCCTGGAAGCTGGGAAAGAACGACTCGGGCAGTGCTTGCAGATAGGGGCGTTCTTGTTCAAAACGAGCTGCGACCTGTTTGCGCGTTGTGCCATGGATGCGCTTGTCAGCCACCTGGCTTTCCCAACACGCAAGAAAGAGGTTTTCTTCAGCCAGTGATTTGAACCGACGCCCCTTCAGTGCGTTGGTCCGCAGGTAAGCAACCCCGCGTTCCACTTTGCCTTTATGCTGTGGCTTAGCGGGCCGGCAAGGCATAACGTGGATCCGGTAATGCCGGCAGAAGTCAGCCAACTTCGGGTTAATCTCCGGATCAAACCAATCGGCTTTGAGAACTGCCGCTTTTAAGTTGTCCAAGTTCAGTAATAGCGGCACACCGCCAAAGGCCCGTAAACCGTTTTCCAGACAGCGTAGGAACGTTTCGGTATCCTGGCGAAGAACCGCCTCGCTATAGGCTTTGCGCGAGTAGCTAAGCACCATGCGCAAGACCCAACTCCTTCGTGGCCGGCCAAGCCCTTCCCAAATCGGGGCTCCCAATCCGAAGTCTACCTGCACTTCCTCAC
>DATNNZ010000500.1:0-8170 GCA_035601575.1 Chthoniobacterales bacterium | reverse complement strand
TCGTGGCAGCATAGCGGATGCAGCACCACTTTGAGTCCAACTTGGTTCCTTTTGAGGAACCGCAGTCTGCTGCGCCAGAGGATCCGAATCGCCAAGCACTCGAGGTATTCGCCGGCTCCCGCGGCAACTTCATGTACTATTGGTATGGAAGCCTTTACGTTGTCGTAGAAGGCTTTGGGAGTTTGCATCTGAACGATCAAAGTATCGCGGTACTTCTTGGCTCTCCCAATGTAAATGCTCTCCGTCGTTGTCGAAATGGCGCCTTTCACTTCAGGCCCAGCTACTTTTCAGCGAGATCTCTCAAGGCGATAAGCAAACCTGATTTCGTGATGTGGGTGCGTGAGGTGATGACGGCCTTTCGCGGCTACTTCGACCGCGAACTCAAATTGGGAGGGTCGTAGACAGAAAATCGGCTAAGTCAGCCGCCCTGGTCTTCAACGAAGAGTAGATATAACACTAAAGTAGTGGATTGTATTCTTTCCGAATCGGCCATTTTAATTTCCGCCTGCGCATGGGACATTGGGCCTAGCTTTGTGTATTGGCGTTCTTGCCACATACGCCGCGTTGGGGTGCACTAGCGGTCTTGGTCGCCTGGTTGTTGCTCATCGCTCGATGACGGCGGTTCGACGCTTGTCATTCATATTTCGGCCATGCAAATCCCTGTCCGAGCTTAATCGCTTTGCGAATTATTTAGCATAGAATATTGCTTCATATTTTGTATAATCGGGAGCTCGAGAGTTTTCAGAGGAGCGCCATGAACGAAGTCGAATCTTCGGCGGACCGACAGGTTTCCCGGCACAGAGTTGCGATCATTGGAAGCGGTCCTGGTGGTTTAGTGGCAGCAAGGTACCTCAAGCATCACGGGTTCGAGCCGGTGGTCTTTGAGCAAGCCGATGAGATCGGCGGGCAGTGGAACGTTCGTTCTCCTCACAGTGGCGTCTGGCCTTCAATGGTGACCAACACAAGCCGGTCGCTAACCTGCTTCAGCGATCTCGCTTTAGAACCGAAGATTCCGATATTCCCATCCAACAAGGAGATCCTTGCGTATTTGAAACGCTATGCACGAAAATTCGACATTCTTTCCCAGGTCCGCTTTAATAGTCGCGTCGAGCTAATCGAGCGCAACGCCCACGGTGTTGGCTGGCTCGTCCGATCCAACGGTGCTAAAGAGAAGACCGAAATTTTTCCGTATGTCGTTGTGGCCTCTGGCCGCTTCAACAAACCCCTAATCCCATCGCTGCCTGGGCTCGATTCGTTTTGCGGTCAGCGTGGCGTATTGCACAGTTTTGGATATAAAGATCCAGAGAGCTTCCGCGGCAAGCGCGTGCTCGTAGTTGGTTGCGCCATTAGCGCGCTCGAAATCGCCAGTGACCTCGCAATGCTTGGCGCCTTGCGCGTAGTCTCAACCTTTCGTCGCCAACGCTACGTCATGCAAAAACTTGTGGCCGGGGTACCAAGCGACGCATTAGCGTTTACCCGCTTTGCTGCGCTTAACGCCGAGGTGACTCCACGGGAACTCCTCGGCGAAAAAATGCAGGCCTACATCCTCCGGGTGTTTGGCAATCCGGAGCAGTTTGGCGCGTTCAGACCGGCCAGTGATTTCTTAACCGTCGGACGGGCATTGAGCGAGCATTTCCTTCCGCTGGTTGCTGAGGGCCGGATTGCCGTTAAGCCCTGGATCATGGAACTCCAGGGCCAGAACGTTCGATTCAGCGATGAAAGCTGGGAAGAGTTTGATGCGATCATCTTCGGTACTGGCTTTGAGTTGAGCATCCCGTTTTTGAGTCCTACAATCTCCAACCTCCTCGATTTGGACGCTCTGCATGCTGACCTTTACAAATTCACATTTCATCCGGACTTAGCCGGCCTTGCTTTCCTGGGTCTTTGGGAACAAACGGGACCTTATTTTCCACCACTGGAGCTACAGGCCCGCTGGATCACTTACGTCTGGCGTGGGATCAGCCCGCTTCCAAGCCGGAATCAGATGAACGCTGGAATTGCGGCATACCGATATGTGCGAGGAGAATCGCAACTGCAGGCGATGCATCTCATGGCGCTATTGTTTGCGCGCGAAGCGAACGTTGAACCCGATCTAAAGGCGTGGCCGCAGTTGGCCCGAGCGCTATTGTTTGGTCCGCTTTCAGCGATTTCATTCCGCTTGAGCGGCCCTGACTGCCTCCTCAACGCTGAAGCGCAGATTGCGGCCGAAGCGCGAGCACTAGGGACGGTGGTCGATTCCGCGTTCTCAAGTGAAGAGGTGACTCAACTCCAAGCTCTGGCTGCCGCTCGCGAAGACCCAGAGTTTACCGAATTCGTAGATCAAGTCATGAAGCCATAGGCGCATCAGTTATTTCCGGGGTTCCGCCTCCGTATTTCATGATTTTTTGCCCGATTCTCTCTTGATTTTTGGCGATCTCGGCCGCCACATCGCCCTTGATCAGCGAGGCGTTCCAGGTAAACGCCTTGAGATAATAGAAGTAATTCGACACGACTCGATCGAGTAGTGAGAAACCATCCGTTGTAGCCATAGAATTCCGGGCATTATTTCGGCAGATTAAGGGCGTAATTTGAATGCCTGGAGCTTCGCGCGAGGGGTAGCATGCCAGAGCGCGGATAATAGCCCGAGTCGGATGCGAGAACCGGCACCCCTCTCATGAAGCCCCGGCAAGACGACCAGAGAAAATGAAGACTTATATCGTTGCCAGAGACTACGAGGATGGCCACCAGCTTACCCGGTTTGTGACAACCGCTGACGAAAAAGAACTCCGGAAGCACTGGACGCGGATTGCACGGGCCGAAGAAATCCATAATGGCATTTTACGGTTGTGTGCATGTTGCGAGGAGGGGGTTGCATGATCGGTTGGCAAGAATGTACCCGACGGCATGCCGCGCCGGAATACTCTCACGCAATGACGACGGAAAGAGAACGACGTAGACTTTCGGTACGATCAAGGACGCTCTCTCCATTCGAAGGTGCCGGCGATTGCGCCGTCAGAATCGGCTCGGTGGCTCAACGCGGCGCCGTGAGCGTCGAAGCCTGTATTTGGATTGCCAGCTATCTACTGGCGATTCTGGGCTTAGTTAAGGCTGCATACAGCGAACAACCCTTGTTTTGGCTGGCGGTTTGGCCGGCTCCCGTTGCGGTCGCCTCCACGATTTTTATCTTCTTCCGTCAGGGATTCCATTTCCAAAATGGGGTGCTGGTTCTCGGCCGGCGGCTCGATTGATTTCGCTTCCGGGGCTTTGCGTTCCTGCATCTACAGATGCTGTTCCGCAAGCCAACTCAAGACGGTTTCCGTGAGGGGCTGCTCATTGCCGATGAATAAATGTCCGTCGCGGTCAGAGCTGAAACATTAAGGGACGTGTCTTAAGATTGGACATTCGGACTTGACAGGATGACGCATTGTAGGCAGCCGCTATCTGGTTTGGGAACGACACCAATCAAACCTCGTGTGGCGGTTGAAGGACGCACCAATAAGGGATGTGTAATAACTTTAGACATTGCTTTTGGGCAACGGGTACGACCGCGTAAATGTCTAATATTAAGACACGTCCCTTGGGCTTTTGCTTTTTACAATATCGGCAAATTGACCTAACCCCGAACCGTCTCACAGGCTATTTCTCTGGCTTGGGCGGTTCTGAAAATCCACCGCGCCTTCAGCGCTAGACCGATAGGGGGGCGTTTCCCTGGGCCTAACAGCCCAGGCTATAATCTTGTCTGCGCTTCGCGCCTCTTCATTGCTCCAGAGCGAAACTGATTCCAAAATCCGACAGACTCCTGGGCCTAGCAGCCGAGGCTTAAGTCTGGCCAGCGCTTCGTACCTTCTTCACAGAAGATCGCAAAGATCACGAAGACTTTTAAACAGAAATAGCAAAGGTTCGACAACTTCTAGCTTCCGGATTCAACCTCTGAGCGATTTGTCAGCTGTCATGAGATTCGCCCCACAGCCGTTCAACGCTTTGCCGAGCAGCTGGAAACGCTAGGAAAGATCAAACGCCTTTTGAAAATACCCCTTGTTTATGAAAGTGCCTCTTCTCTATCCTCCTTAGCGGTGACATTGCCGGCTCGACGTTTTTGAACGACCTATCTTAATTGTGCCTATGATGCGTTTGAATTCTTATCAGGGAAAGCGATTGCTTGCCCTGGCACGTGGTGCCGATTATGCACATGCCGGCGAAGCGGAGGCGATCGATTTGGTCTGGAGTGGTTTGCCGAAGAGTCGCACGCAGAATGTACTCGATGCGGGATGTGGACGCGGCGGAACTGGGGCTTACGTGTACCGCGCGGGGTGGGGGCGTGTCACCGGAATTGACATCGAAGCGGAATCAATCGTCAGAGCCCGGGAAACCTATCCCGAAATTTCTTTCGAAATTTGCCCGGCTGAAGAATCTGACCGCGTGGGAAAGGAGACATTTGATATTGTTTGTTGCTTCAATGCGTTCTACGCATTCCCTGATCAGGCCGAGGCGCTATTCTCTTTCGCCCGTGCGGCGAAACCTGGTGCGAGGCTGGCAATCTTCGACTACACGGATCCGGGTTCCTTTGGCACTACGCCGCTGGCAAAGCATGTGGAATTGCAATGCTGGAATCCGCTCAAACTATCCGGCATCGGTTCGCTTCTTGATAACGCCGGATGGTCGCTTGAGAGCATCCGGGATGTGAGCAGCGATTACGAGCGTTGGTACAGAAACTTTGCGGCCCGTATTCACGACCTGCAACCCATGCTTGTTCAGGAGTGTGGCATTGAAACCTGGGAATATGCCGTGAAGTTTTACGATACGATGTATGAAACGGTTCAGACCGGGAACATGGGCGGCGCAATTGTCTATGCGGTAAAGCGCAGTTAAAGCTTAGGATTTCTCACACTCAGACGAGTGAATAGGTTTTGAACCGTGGTATTCGAGTACCGGGTCCGGACTACCGGAGAGTCAGAAGGTCACGAAAGCACGTCCGTGGACAAGGAGCGCCGCCAAGCATGAAAACGGCAGTGTTATAAACAGACGGAGAGAAATCGTTTGAACAGAAGACCGCAAAGTTCACAAAGGTTTACAAGCCGAGACCGAAATTTCGTTCAAAACCTTTGTGAACTTTGCGATCTTCTGTTCAAACCGTCTATTGAAGGAAGGGCGAACAGATTAGGGTCGCGCCTAAAGAATAAAGAAACAGTATCTTAAGATGCTATAGACATTGAATCTTTAGACGCGACCCCAATGGCTGGCGTGTCAATCACGCTGTAAGCGTAACAGACCTGCCCGCATTCGCTGCGCGAAAGCGTTGCGGGCGGGACTCAGCCCATGTTTGCGGCTGTTTCAGCAGGCTCGTCAGCGCCCATTTGCCTATCGGCTATTTGCTATTTGCTATTTGGTATTTGGTATTTGCTATGCGCTTCGCCAAACAGAAGTTAGCAAAGGAAGCAAAGGCCGCTTCTAGCTTCTGGATTCAACCTCTTCGCGATTTGTCATCTGTCATGAGATTCGCCGCAGAGCGGTTCAGCGCTTTGCCAAGCAGTTGGAAACCGATCCAGCGTTAGCTAGGAAAGATCAAACGCCTTTTGAAAATGTCCCTGTCGATTTCGGCCGGACGTAATGTCCCGTCGCTCTACCTTGCACTTCGCTGTACGATGGCATTCTATCGTAGATTGAGACAAAGAAGCATGGCTAAAACCCAAAAGATCATCATTTCGTGCGCTATCACTGGCGCCATCCATACGCCGTCAATGTCGCCCTACCTCCCAATGACGCCGGACCAGATTACCGGGGCGTCGATCGACGCAGCCAAAGCTGGGGCTGCGATCGTGCATCTACATGCGCGCAATCCGGAGACTGGTAAACCAGACCACAGTCCCGCAGCGTTTGCGGCATTCCTGCCACGAATCAAACAGTCGACTGACGCCGTGATAAACCTGACCAGCGGTGGGGCGCCCTACATGCGAATTGAGGAACGCATTCAGCCCGCAATCGCGTTTAAGCCGGAACTCGCATCGCTCAACATGGGTTCGATGAATTTTGGGCTCTTTCCGATGCTGGAACGCTTCAACGAGTTCCGACACTCATGGGAGCGCGACTACCTGGAGAGCAGCCGGGACCTGGTGTTCCGGAATACCTTTAAGGATGTTGAGTACGCACTGCGGACCTGTGCGGGTAACGGCACCCGCTTTGAATTCGAGTGCTACGACATAGGTCACCTCTACAACTTGGCACATTTTCTCGACCGCGGGTTGGTGCAGCGGCCCCTTTTCGTTCAATCGGTGTTTGGCATCCTGGGCGGAATCGGTACACATCCCGAGGATGTGGTGCATATGAAGCGCACTGCAGACCGGCTATTTGGCGGGGACTACCACTGGTCTGTCTTGGGTGCCGGACGCAAGCAGCTTCCGATCGCCGCCCTGGCCGCTGGGATGGGTGGCAATATACGCGTGGGTTTGGAGGACAGCTTATGGATCGGACCAGGCGAACTGGCCAACAGCAACGCCGCTCAAGTGCATCGCGCCCGGCAGATTATCGAAGGTCTGGGATTCGAAGTCGCGACACCGGCCGATGCACGTGAGGCCTTGTCGCTCAAGGGCGGCGATAAGGTCGCCTTCTAGGATTGAATCTGCGTCGGGCTGTTTGTCCACTCTTCGAAGCGCGAGAAATACTTTTAGTTCCATCGATTGCGTTCATCGGGTCGGCGCCTCTTCCTCATAGTCGGAATAGAATCCTTTACCGCTCTTTATCCCTAAACGGCCCTGCTCGATGTACCGCCTGAGCAACTGGCGCGGTTCAGCGGGAATGCCTGGACGGATGGCTGCGTAATGCTCTTCAATGTCCAGCACTACATCGAGTCCGACTTTGTCCATCATTCGGAACGGTCCGCTATGCGAACCGAGGACGCTTTGAAAAAGTCGGTCGACGACCTCAGGCGTTGAAACGCCCTCGGCCACCACGGCCAGAGCCTCGCGCTTTATCGCCGCCCATATCCGGTTATAGATAAATCCCACGCTTTCCTTAAGGACACGAAAGGGCACCAATCCGTAAGTCGGCAGCCGTTCGAACAAGCGGGCAATTACCTCGTCGGTCGTCTTCCCACAGGACATCACCTCTACGACATTCAACTCAGGCGGCCTGTAGTAGTGGGTGTTGACTACTCGGCCAGGGCGCGAGACCGCGTCGATGAACTGGCTCGTTGGATAGGACGACGAATTGCTGGCAAGGATCGCATCTTCTGGCGCTAGACGATCCAGATCGCCAAACATCTTTCTCTTGGGATCCAGCCGCTCTGGTATCGCTTCCACAACCATCCAAGTGTCAGCAACGGCGGCTTGGACGGTCTTCGAGAGAATCAAACGACCTGGAAGAGCTCCGGACCGCCCCGCCACGACCCGAGGCAGTTCTGCTTCGACGTAGCGTCGGGCGTTCTCCAACTGATCGGCGTTCGGATCATAAAGGCGAACCTCGCCGCCACTGCTCGCCAGCATGAGCGCGATCCGTGAACCGAGCGTACCGCTTCCTATGACTGCTGTTGGACGTGTCGTAGGACTAAATGTTAAGTTGTCGTGTTTTAGGGCCATAACTCCTCGTTGTCTGCACGCATTTTAAATATTCAGGCTTAATCCCTGTCACGGTGAGATAGGACATCGACTACGAGTCATCAGCCGTATGTCAGGACACTGCCACCGGCTCCGCCTTGGCGCGATGCGAGAGCAATTCCAGTAGTCCCATAATCAAGTTGTCACGCTCCTGCGATAGCTCCTCGAATGAGCGGCCATCGACCTCCTCCAGCACGCCGTCCACAATCTTTTTCTGCAGTTCGGGACCTAGGCTGGGAGAGCCGAGATCGGTCCAGTACGCCGTCATCGGACCCGTAAATTGCTCAAAGAAGTTACGAATACCGCCCGCTCCGCCTCCCAGGTGGTAGATCAGGTTCGGTCCCATCAGAGCCCAGCGCAGACCCGGGCCCATGCACACTGCGGCATCGGCGTCCGCCACGCTGACGACGTCTTGATCGATCAGGTAGGCTACTTCCCGGTAGAGCGCCGCCGAAAGGCGGTTTGCCACATGTCCCATGAGCTCCTTGCGAATATGAATCGCCCGCTTTCCCATTGCGGTGTAGAAACGCATTGCGCGTTCGATGGTCTCCGCAGACGTCTTCGCTCCTCCGACCACCTCGACCAACGGAATTAGGTGCGGC
>DATNNZ010000499.1:0-4714 GCA_035601575.1 Chthoniobacterales bacterium | reverse complement strand
GATTGGTTCTGCCAGCCGCGGCGCCTTTGCCCATTTGGGTTGTGAAGAACGGAACACGCAACCGGCGAATAAAATCTGACAGCGCGTCTGTGAGTCGCGGACGGCTTGCCGCCGCGCCCAGCATGATCAGCGGCCGGTCAGCACCAAGAATCAGTCCTGCAGCCCGATCCAATGCCACCGGGTTTGCTGCCGGCAGTTCGATGGGATGCGGTGGAATACATGGCAAATCAGGTGCGTGTTCGCCAGCGATATCCTCGGGCAACTCCAAATGGACCGGTCCGGGACGTTCCTGCTGCGCGACTCGGAACGCTTCACGAACGATTGCGGGGATAGTAGCGGTACTCACGATCTGACGCGCCATTTTGGTCAACGGCGTCATGCTCGAAACTACATCGACGATCTGAAAGCGACCTTGCTTTTGACGCAAAATACCTTTCTGACCGCTGATGAGCACCAGCGGCATAGCTCCAAGCAACGCGTATGCAGCGCCGGTAGAGAAGTTCAGCGCTCCTGGTCCCAAAGTGCTTAGACACACACCTGCTTTCCCCGTAAACCGTCCATAGGTCGCTGCCATAAACGAGGCGGCCTGTTCATGGCGTGTGATGATAAGCTCGATCTTGGAATTCCGAAGCGACTCGAGGATGTCCAGGTTTTCTTCGCCTGGAACCGCAAAGATTCGTTCGACTCCTTCGTTCTCAAGTGATGCTACAAGCAAGTCAGACCCTTTTTTGTTGATGGAAGAACCTCCGCGTTACTAACATTGATACGTTACAATTAATGAGGCCTGTTTGGCCTCGCTTGAAATCCTACTTCTGGGTAATTCCTGACTACTCACAAAGACTACCTTTAGCGTTGGCGTTTGGCGTTTAGCGTTCGGCGACGCCTCGGGCGAGTTGGTGAGTTCGGCTCGAGATTGGAATTGGGACAGGTGACGCTGGATCCAACAGTCACATTGCTGAATCTTGGTTTTGTTAAAGCGATAAGATTCCAGTGCCACTTTGAGCGCGTCTCCCAGAACAATGAAAAGCTTATCGCCTGGGTCGATCGCTAAGTTGAGCAACCCAAGCGAAATCCAGCCGGTCCTTTACACTTTTACAGGCTGAATGCCGAACCGCTTGCATAGTGCTTCATATGCCGCGGCTGTGAGTTCGTAGGCGGCTAACTTTCCTATCTTCCGCACGACTTGATCTTGAGCGCCATCGCTAGAAGCAGGCAAGCGATCCTAACTAACTGCCTCTGACCAAACAAGCGCTGCAGGGTAGCATTGGAGCAGTTGCCAGAAAAGCTGGTGGAGACAGGCGTTGAGGCTTTGGTCATCGATACCATCCATTTCTTCGTCGAACTTGTACCCATGAGTATGGGTATGCCTCACGTACACATTTGGAACGTGCTTCACATAGATGGTTCGGGAACAACTCCACCCTGTTTCTTCAGTTGGCCACATGAGACTACTCCGGAAGCTCTTGCCAGGAACGTCGAGGGGTTGAAGAAGATCGGAAGTCATTATGGTCCGATATTGGCGGTGGCACAGTCCTAAGCAGAGCGGAAGGGACTACAGATCGACTGGAATAATCCTATCGCGACTGTCTCCAAATTAGCCGTGATCACGCAGACGCCGAAGGAATTTGACTTTCCTGGCGTTCCCTGGCCGGCCCAGTTTCACTACACGGGTCCTTTTCAGGATGATACAGCGCGGGAACCTATACCTTTCCCATGGGAAAAGCTGACGGGTGAGCCTCTGATCTACGCTTCCATGGGAAGATTACCCCGCGCTTGACAGGGTTTCGTCTAATTGATCGAATTATTGAGCTTATCTCAAGATTAGAGACCTATCGCGCTTGATGGTGTTAAGATTCATACTTAACACATCGCTGTATGGGTGAGCCAACGGTATATTCGTGTCTCCGCAATAATCCTTCAGGACCGAAATAAGAAATCTGCTCGCGTGTGTGGTTATGTAATCGGGGAAACGGATTTTCAATGGGCACAATCGCCTTATTGTTCTCTGCATCAGCGCGATGGTGGGTTTTTTCAGTGCAGTGGGTCAGCCTGCTTTGGAAAGCCGGTTCAAACGAGGTCTCCTTGCGCTGCTGACCACGCGAGAAGTCTCCTGACATAGAGTTGTCAGTGGACGATGCGAGTTTTGCCAATGCAGAATATTGAAATCAGTTCGCTTGACCCTCATCCGAGGCGTCGGATCAAAGTTCTCGACACCGAGATTAGCTTTGTCGACGTTGGCACCGGTGCTCCGATCGTGTTCCTTCACGGAAACCCGACGTCGTCCTATCTCTGGCGGAACATCATCCCATACTTAAGCCAACATGGCCGGTGCCTCGCCCCCGATTTATTAGGGATGGGTCAGTCCGGAAAGTCGCCAAGCGGTGCCTACCGGTTCGTCGATCACGCGCGCTATCTCGATGCCTGGTTCGAGGCACTGGACCTCACCAGGGACATCACGCTGGTCATCCACGATTGGGGATCGGCACTAGGATTCCATCGAGCAACGCGTTATCCCGCACAAATCCGGGCTATCGCTTACATGGAAGCCATCGCCATGCCGATGCGGTGGGAAGATTTTGGTGAGGCGGCCGACATTTTCCGCGCTTTGCGTTCAGAAGCTGGTGAAACCATGATCATGGAACAGAACGCCTTTGTGGAAACGATCCTGCCCCAAGGCATTTTGCGAAAACTGACCGGCAAAGAAATGGATTCCTATCGCGCTCCGTTCCTCGAACGAGAAGCACGGCTGCCAACTCTAGTTTGGCCGCGCCAGATCCCCGTTGAAGGCGAACCCGCCGACGTCACAGCAATCGTCGAAGAATACGGGAGAGCGATGACTCGGAGCTCGCTTCCGAAATTGCTCATCGCGGGTGACCCGGGACTCGCCATCAAGGGGCGCATACTCGAATTCTGTCGGACCTGGCCGAACCAGACCGAAATCAGAGTCAAGGGGGTGCACTTCCTTCAAGAAGACTCTCCGCAGGAGATCGGGACCGCGCTGCGAGATTTCGTAAAATCTCTTTCGTAATCCGATATGGTGGCGGGAACGCAAGGGGTGGGGTCGCACTACTTAAGTCGTGGACTATGGCCGTTTACTGCGCTTAATTCGTGAACTGATTTCACCCCTGGCTTCGTGACCGAAATTGCCGCCAGCAATCCGTGTTTCCGCACATCCAACGCTTTTGTGATTCGAGTCAGGAGTTCTTGAAGGCCAAGCTCGCATTGCCACTCGGCAAATTGCCAGAAGTTGTTTTCGCGACGCGCCATCACGCGCCTGGACAGCCATCCCGCGAATAACGGTGTCGAAGTAGGCGGCGAGTGCTTTAACGTTTGTTCCCGGGGGAAGATCCCCGTCAGAGACTCCCTTTCGCAGCCGCCTGGACAATGCCTGCTCGAAAAGCTTGCGCAATCTTTTGGTGAAATCGGCCACCGATCGCAAATCTGGCGGAAGATGCGTGCCCGCTAACGAAATCATACAGCCGGCAGGAGATGCGTCATTGGTGAAGAATGCGGCTGTTTCTTCGATGACGGCCTCGAAAGCGGCGCGGGTGTCTCGATGACTTGAAAGGGTACGAGGGAAAAAGCTCGAGGACACGTTCAAATAATAATCAACCGCTTCCCGGTACAACTGCTCTTTGCTGCCGAATTCGTGATAGAAGCTCGACGGGCTTAGCTTCATCGCCCCGATCAGATCGTCGAAGGTGGTTCCTTCGTACCCACGGTCCCAGAAAAGCAGCATTGCCTGCTGGATAGCAGCAGTTCGGTCGAACAATCTGGGTCGCCCTCGTCCACGCTTCAAAGACTTCGCTTGCGTCGATTCTGACATGGAAATTTCTATTAAATGCGTTCTGTCCTGCCCAAGAAGATAATGCCAGACGTTCTTCGGTCCACTGTTCCCGGATAGACAGGCGGATCTCGAGGGACGGAGTTAAATACGCTGCTTATCCGACCGGACAACCCGAAGGTTACGCTGATCAAAATCTCCATTCCGGAGACAAGGCCCGTCTGATCTAGTGGCTCTCCACGTTGAACTAGCGGTCGTGCAGGCGACACGAACGACATTTGACGCGGTGTTGGATTTTTTTTTGACATTGTCAAGATTCGCGCCAAAGTCATTTTTGTAGCTATCGCTCCAATAATCAAATCCCGACTATGAGACCTAAGACTGGAGATAGGCATGATTAAGTCCTCGGCGATTTTAACCCCCACCTCGGCCCAGGCCGAGGACGCCCGTCAAGCCGGCCCGGAACTCTTAAACGGCAATGGCTTCTATCGCTTCAAGATCGGCGACTTCCAGGCGACCGTGATCTCGGATGGCTATATGCAGATTCCGGTCGGGCAGATCTTCGCTATGAACGCCTCTGAAGCTGAAGTCGCTCCGGTGTTGAAGGCAAACTTCATGCAGCCGGTGATCCAAGTAACGAACAACATCTTGGTGGTCGACACGGGACGGGAGCGTATCCTTGTCGATACCGGCTTTGGTGAGAAACTCGGCCCATCCTTCGGCAGCTTTCCCGGGCTCGAGACGAACCTGCGCCGGGCCGGAATCACGCCAGAGAGGATAGATCTGGTCGTGATGTCGCATTGTCACCTGGACCATATCGGCGGCTTGGTGACGAAATCGGGCGCACTGGCGTTTCCGAAGGCTCAGTTCGTCTTTGTCGATACGGAGTGGAACTACTGGACCGGCAGCCGTTACGAAAGCGAGGTCAAC
>DATNNZ010000498.1:0-12666 GCA_035601575.1 Chthoniobacterales bacterium | reverse complement strand
GGTGACTGGGGTCTCCTGCATAGAAACGAAGGGGAGCGATTGCGCCTGTCCGCCGGAGCAAAGCACGGCGCGCTTTCCGGTCTTAAATTTTTTTTAACGTCCGTACTGCCCCCTTCTTAACTCCGGGAAGGTCTAGTTACTGAGGAATCCTCCACAACGAATGTTGAGGTAAGTCCACTCGGGGGGAAGTTGATCATGACCACTCAGTGCTGCAAGAGTCCGGCCAAGCAAATTCCTGGAGGCTTTGCGGGTCTCGCTCGGGTAATGCAAAAGAACCTCGTCCGGCAATACGAGTTCGCCGTTCTGCTCCGTCTCCTCTCATCTCAATTCCCTTCCCGGTCCGTCGAAAGCCACACCCTCCGGATCGCTTCCCGCACTGCCCGAAACAAGGGAACAAAACTAAGAAACCTACTCACCAATTTAGGATGGAATCCAGCCAAACCGAAACATACGAGCCCAGTGTTCTTGCTCTGGTTTCATCTGGTAAAGTCAAGTCCACCGCGAGTGATGATTTTGTCGCTGAGTCTGGTCACCGAGCAACGACTGCGCGGTCGGCTGCTCGACGATTTCTATCCATGGAACTCGACGCAGCTAAACGAGGTCAAGCGCTCGGCTCCATCCAGCCGCGACCGCAATACCTGTAACAAAACCGAAAATGTAAATCGACTCCACCGTTCGGCCTAGCGCCCGACTCACTTTAACCAGGGTTCCTCACAATGATCCTTTTTAACCTAGCATCAGCCATTATCCTCATTCTTCTCGGGATGCGATATCTCCGAAAGGGTTTAGACCGGCTCTTCGGAAGCAGACTCGTGGAATGGCTCCAAAAGACAGCAAAGAATCGGTATCAAGCATTTCTGGCGGGAATGGTGGCCGGACTGATCTCGCCTTCGTCGAGTGCTATCGCGATGCTCTCGGTGCAGATGCTGAGTCAGACTGCGCTAACTGCGGGCCGCATGTTAGCCGTCGTATTCGGTGCCAATGTTGGTATCACGGTGACAGTTCAACTGTTGACATTCAACTTACAGGACTTTGCCGGCCTCTTTATTCTGATTGGAGGGATTGGTTTTCTATTTCTGAGTCGATCCCTGTTTAAAGGCACCGGTCAGCTGTTCTTGGGACTCGGTGTCATATTCCTGGGAATGAGCGTCATTAGCAATGCAGGCCACCTTGCCGCCGGCAACAATGACATCAAGCTATTGTTCTCGGTCATCGAACATTACCCCTGGATAGTATTCATCGGCACAGCCCTCTTGGCTCTAGTGTTGCAAAGCTCTACCGCTTCAATCGGCCTGGGAATAGGCCTAGCCCAGGGCGGATTGGTGTCCGCTACGATCCTGGTGCCGTGGATTCTTGGTGCGAATCTCGGCATTGGTCTAACCATGATGATCGCCGGTTGGCGGAGTGTGGAGGGTCGCCGACTGGCTCTTGGCAGTATTTTTCTGAAGAGTTTTGGCGCAATACTGATTCTCATCGGAGGCTCCGCTTTCGCTTCCTATCTCATGGCTTTGCTGCCCGGTGGAATCGATCGGCAAGCAGCTAACTTTAACACTTTATTCAATTGGCTCGTTGGTTTGTGCGCCTTGCCACTCCTCTCTTTTGTCTCCCGGGCGCTCAGCTACTTCATCCAGTCTCAGACAGTGGAAGAGCAGGACGAACCGGGTATTTTTCTCGACCCACTCCTATTACAGACGCCCTCCCTGGCCTTGAGCCAAGCTACCCGGGAGGAACTCCGCGTTTTGGATCACTTGAAATTGATGCTTCGTACCGTATGGGCAATGCGCTCAGGCAAGACTAAACCGCCGATAAGCCAAGTCGACGAGTATCAAGGTCGCATCGTTGCGATTCAATCTGCGCTCAAAGAGTATCTAGGTCAGATCAGCGATGAGAACCTCAGCGAAAAAGACATCGACTGGCGATTCACTCTCCTCGATTTCTCTCAGGAGTTGGTTATCATTGCGACTTTAATCAAAAGGGACCTCGCAGACGCGGTCGCCTGCCAGGCACATTCAATCAAACAGCTCCACCCGGAGGACCTACCGGAGTTGGAAAAGATCCTCGGCGAAACCCTGGAGCGCATGGAGAAGGCCACGGTCCTGTTGATGACCAAGGACGCTCGCATGGCCAATCGATTTATCCAAGAAAAAGAACAGATCAGCACACAATACCGCTCGGTCCGAAAGCGGCATCTAGAGCAACTCACCGCAGGTCAAAAGTTCGACGTAAACTTCTTCGATATGCTTAACTGCTTGCGCCGGATTAATAGTCATTTGACGGCTGTGGCCTATTCGATTACTCGGACCAGTTCAGCGGGGAGAGTCGATGATACCACCGCCGTCCCCGACCCGGACGAAACTTGGCTAACCAGCGACGACTCCAGTATCGATCGTAAAACCTGCGCGGTTATCCGCTCAGAATCATTCGTTAACTAACGTACTCATCAGTCGCCACCGTGAAAGGATGTGCGCCTCATTAAACCCAGGTTTTGAATCGCTGCAAAAACCAGGTTTTGACCGCCTGTACGAGGAGGCAATAGCCGAGCAAAATTCCGCCGAGCCAGAAGAAGTAAACCAGGGGCAACTTTACCAGTCCGATCGCAGACCCTATAGGCAAAAAAGGGAGCACTGCCCCGACTGCCATTGTAACCATAGTAGTGACTAGAAGCGGTACGCACGGCCAGCTCTGGAAGAATGGAATTCTTCTGGTTCTGATCATATAGACGATCAGAGTCTGTGACAACAGTCCCTCAACAAACCAGCCGGATTGAAACAACGCCTGATTGGCCGTCGAGTTCGCTCCGATAATCCACCAGAGGACGCCGAAAGTGGCAATATCGAAGACAGAGCTGATCGGCCCAAGAAACAACATAAACCGGGCAATCCCCTGGGCTTCCCAGCGCCGGGGCTTGGCCAGATCTTCCTCATCAACCGGGTCAAAGGGAATGGCGGTCTGCGATAGATCGTATAACAGATTCTGCACCAGCAACTGAAGCGGGAGCATGGGCAAGAACTTCAAAAAAGCGCTGGCGCTCAACACCGTAAAAACATTTCCGAAGTTCGAGCTGGCGGCCATCTTTACATACTTCACGATATTGGCAGAATTCCGCCGGCCCTCCATGACCACATCAACTAATGTCTTTAAGCTCTTCTCGAGCATTACAATATCGGCCGATTCTTTGGCTACATCGACGGCGGTATCGACCGAGATACCGACGTCGGCCTCGCGCAGCGCCGGCGCATCATTGATTCCGTCGCCGAGAAATCCAACCGTGTTACCACCCGCTTTCAGGGCGGATATGACCCGAGCCTTTTGCAAAGGCGCTAACTTGGCGAAGAGCGATCTGCTGGAAACCTCGCGACGCAGCTCGCTATCGCTCATCGACTCCACTTCGCTCCCGAGCATCGCGTGTTCGACTTTGAGATCGACCCATTGGCAGATTCGTCGGGCCACTAACTCGTTGTCGCCGGTCAGAATCTTCACTTCCACTCCCCGGCTCCGGAGCGCAGCCAAAGCTTCCCTGGTTGATTCTTTTGGCGGATCGAGAAATGCAACAAAGCCGGCGAGTACTAAATCGGATTCATCCTTCACTCGATATTGGTAGTTCGCCTGATCCACCGTAAAATTCTTGTAGCCAACCGCGAGTACTCGAAGCCCTTCCTCGTTCATTTCGTGACAGACTTGCAGGACGCGGCTGGTCAGTTCAGGAGAAAGGGCAACGACTTTTCCTCTCACTTTTGCGTACGAACAAACTGAGAGGATTTCTTCGACTGCTCCCTTGCAAATCAACTCGTGTTGTTGTCTCTCCTTCTCCACGATGACCGACATTCGACGGCGACCAAAATCGAAAGGCAATTCATCGACCTTACGAAAACTTTCGCTCACCCGGAGCGTTTCATGAAGCTCGCCGTGCTCGAGAATCGCTGCATCCAACAAATTCTTTAATCCGGTCTGAAAATAACTGTTGAGATACGCGTACTGGAGAACTTCATCATCGGGGCTGCCCAGTACGTCCAAGTGGCGCTCAAGAATGATCCGATCGATGGTAAGCGTACCGGTCTTATCAATACACAAAACGTTCATCGCCCCCAGGTCTTCGATCGAACTAAGTCTTTTCACAATCACTCGGCGGCGCGCCATCGCGACCGCTCCACGGGTTAGATTAGCGGCGATAACCACAGGTAACATCTCCGGAGTCAGGCCGACGGCGACAGACAGGGCAAAGAGAAACGAAGAACCCCAATCACCCTTGGTAAACCCGTTGAGCAACAAAACAACCGGAATGATCAACAACATAAACCGGATTAGTAGCCAACTGATGTTATTGATTCCTCGGTCGAAACTGGTAAAGGAACGCTGCGCGATTACCTTCCGAGCCGATGAAGCGAACAGCGTTTCGTCACCGGTGGCGATTGCGACCACCGTAGCGGTTCCACTGACCACGTTCGTTCCCATAAAACAAAGGTTTGCCAAGTCGGTAAGTTCCTCCCTGCCCGGAATGCGGGTTCGTCGAACCGGCTGATTCTGCAGGGTTTCAAACTTTTCTACCGGCAGGGCTTCTCCACTCAGGACTGACTGACTGACAAATAGGTCGCGAGCCGACAACAAACGAACATCGGCTGGAACCATGTCCCCCGCACTCAGCAGCACGATGTCGCCAGCCACGATCTCTCTGATCGGAACTTCACGACGGCAATTCTCCCCCCCATCGTTAGTTCGGAGTACGGTTATGGCTGCCCCAACAAGGTTGCGAAGTTTGGCAACCGTCCGGTTCGACCTAAACTCCTGGACAAATCGCAGTAGTACGCTGACCACCACCATCACCAAGATCAATACGGCTCCTCGATTGTCTCCCAGAAGGAACGCGATCAGACTCAAGACGGATAGAAGCGCCACAAACGGATTTCCGAAATTCCGGATGAACTGCCATGCCAGAGACACCGTTTCGCGGTATGTCACCTCGTTGAATCCGCGTTCGGCCAGACGATTTCTTGCTTCCTGATCGCTTACCCCCGCCTCGCTGGTTTTGAGCGAAATCAAAACTTCCTCTACTGGCGCGTAGGCTGCGTCGAGCGTTTGCGGCCGGATTTTTCCTAAGGGCGACAGCGCCGTCACTTTGACTCTTTCCGCTTTCGGCAATCTCTTGTAGGTAAGCATGGATTTACTGTTCAATCTGCCGCGCAGTTCAGAGCATCTTTTTCTCGATGGTAACAACATCGAAAATGGACAGCGTTACTTCGTACCAACCGTCTTTTCGATCCCTTTGGACTTGCATGTTCTGTTGTATGGCGGTTAAGGCCGCCACAATACGTCGCCCGAGTCCGAGATCGAGCGTCTCACCCGAGTCCTGTTCCTCGACCCGGTTCTTAATTGAGAGGAGCGTCACCCCCGCTTGTCGCTGTAGAGCGGCATAAATAGATCCACGTCCGTGGCGAAGGCTATTAGTCAAAAGACTATATAGTATCTGCTTCATGTACTTTGGATCCGCGCTGATGACACTCTTCTCTGCAATGACCTCAATTTGGCGGCCTTGGTCCTTGGCCAGCAGCCGAAAGTCCTGAACGACATCCTCTAGCAAATCCGCCAAATCGAATCTGACCCGGTTAGGCTGCAGATGTCCCTGTTCAGCACGGGCGATCAGAAGTGCCTGTTCGACATGCATCGTCAGCCGCAACAATTCGGTTTGTATCTCTTCGGCCAGGGAAGGCTCAATCTTATCGGCCGCTTCTTCGATCTTAAGCCGAATGATGGTCAAGGGAGCACGCAATTCGTGGGCTACCTGTGCCGAGTAGCTCTGCAGTTGGTGAAAGTTTAAACTGATTCGGGAAAGGAGACCGTTGATATGCTCCTGCAGTTCGCGGATCTCATTATCTTCTGTCTCAACTCGGATTTGAACCTGAAGGTTATTCGGTTCGACCGAATCTAACTGATCGTTGAGAGACACAATCGGAGCGAAGGTTTTCCGGACCGCGAACCATCCGGCAACGGCAAACCCCGATGCCACGAGCAGGGCGTACAGACCCAGAAGTTTGGGAGCCAAGACAACTTCTTTGCCAGTCACTCCCGCGCTGGGACGAGCGTTTGGTTGGTCTATCATCCCGGTCGATCCAGACTCCGTCGGGCGTGATTCGAGCAGGTATATCGCTCCAAAGAAGCCGGTGGAAACCACGACAAATGTTAAGAAGAACCAAACCAGAAATCGAAACCAAGAGGCTCTCATGGATCCGGTTTCCGTAAGGCGAATCCAACGCCGCGAACCGTTTGGACGATCGGGATCAAGCCGGGCAGATCGATCTTCGAACGCAAGTGATTCATGTAGACATTTACTACGTTGGTTTGTGAGTCGAAGAATTGGTTCCAAACGCGTTCAATAATGACGGCCTTGCTGACCGGTCTCGGGGCTGTCATCATCAAAACTTCCAGCAACGCAAACTCCCGATTGGTGAGATCAATTACTTTGCCTCCCCGCTTGGCTTGACGCGACACCAAGTCGAGCTCGAGATCCTCAAAACGTAACAGATTCGAGGCTTGGGGACGTTGCCGGCGTAGAAGCGCCCGCAATCGAGCTAACAACTCGACCACTGAAAACGGCTTCACCATATAATCATCGCCACCGACATCCAGTCCGCGAACCCGATCCTCGATTTCGCCCTTGGCCGTCAGAAAGAGAACCGGGGTCTGGATGTTTTTGCGCCGTAACGCCCGGGCAATGGTAAAGCCGTCGCGGAGCGGCATCATCACATCCAATATGATGGCATCGTACGGGTTATTCTCTGCCAGCCAGAGCGCCTCATCTCCATCTTCGGCGTAGTCCACCGCATAACCTTCTGCCACCAAGGCTTGGCGGATATGCTTACCAACCCTGATGTCATCGTCAGCGAGTAGTATTCGCATGGTATCTGGCTCGGTGAGATCAGCCGCAACTATCGCAAGCGATTGGAATTCTGTCGAATTGGACATGAGAGCCCCGTCCCTTCCGGGTTGGAATCCGGCGGCGTGTTGCGGAAACAAACCCGGGCCGAAATCCAAATCGTAAATCAGTTCTTCGCCAGCACCTGGCTGGCGAGGTCGATCACGTGGTACATGAAAAGAGCAATCATAACGATTAGGTAAACCCGGAGCGATATCAGCGACCAACGAACACTGCGGGTCATCTCCATCGGTGGCAAATGATCCGACTCGATCTTCTGCTCTGGGATATCGTCGAGCGGGTGAATGACGAGGAAGTAGCTAGCTTCGCTCTCGGCTGTTTTGATTAGTTGGCTCATTGACATAGGGGTGGTTTTCTTTTCAAAGTTAGAATTCTCAACTCCCAGTCGGGAAAAGCGAGGGAGCCATGACCTGGGCAGCCAGAACCAATGACAAAGCAAAAAGGAGGACAATGATGGTCCAATTGACCGCGTTATTCCAGCGCTGGTTGACCCATCGGTCGCCGAGAAGCTTATGGTCGTTGAGTAGCAGCTGAAGAAAGATAATCGCCGAGGGCAGTATGATGCCTGCCAGCACTTGTACGCCGAGAATGATCAGCTGTAGTGGCGCTCCCGGAATCAGAACGATTGATGCGGCAAGAAGTGTACAAATCGCATAGATGCAATAAAAGCCCGGAGCGTCCTTAAAGGACATGTTGAGGCTATGTTTCCATCCCCGGGTTTCACTCCACGCCCACGCACTGGAAAGGGATATAGCGGTTGTGCCAAGGACTGCCGCATTGCAAAACATCAGCAGGATAGCGTTACGAACGAAGCTGTTAGTGAACGGCAAAATCGCGTTGGCCATTTTTGCCGGATCCTCGTAGGTGAGCCCATGCTGGTGCGAGACATTGCCCACGATAATCATGGCTCCGGCAACCGTGACGGTGAAACAAGCTCCGAGGAAGGTGTCCAGACGAGCCCATTTCAGGTCGGCAAAGCGCAGTCTTTTGTCAGCGACGCAGCTTTGCTGAAAGAAGAGCTGCCACGGAGCGATGGTGGTGCCGATAATGGCAATGACCACGAACACCAGGTTAGTTGTGATTCCTCCCGGCGGGACGCTCGGAATCAGCGTGTGCCGGGCCACTGAGCTGGCAGAGGGATGAGAAAAGAAGGCCATCACAAACCAAGTGATGTCCAACAAGCAAAGGATACAGGTGATCCGTTCCCACCGCTTGTAGCTTCCGGAAATCACGTGTACGACTAACAGGACTGCTGCGATCGGTACCGAGTAAACCGGATTCATTCCCATCTGCTGAGTCGCAAGCGAGATAGCGGCAAACTCGGTCACCAGCGTTAGAAAATTGACTAGCAACAAGTCGAACAACGAGAATCGGCCCCACCATTTGCCGAATCGTTGGTAAATCATTGCGGCGTGACCTTTGCCGGTCGCGATCCCCAACCGGACCACCATCTCCTGGATGAAATAGCAAACGGGCAGCAATAGAAGCATCAGCCAAAGCAAATGGAGTCCGTATTGGCCTCCTGCTTGTGTGTAAGTGGAAACCGCCCCGGCATCGTTATCGGCTTCCATCACGATTAAACCCGGGCCAAATACCACAAAGAAGGTGAGTATATTACGCAGCCAACGGCTCCTTACTCTAATTCCCTGCGGTGGAGGTTGCAGGCGATCGGTCGCGACGTTTTCTCCAGTTCGATCCATGTGTTCTTCCATTATTTTCTTCGGTTTTGGATAAATTTCTCTGCGCGTTCGGTTGGCCGATACACTTGAACTGCGTAGTTTCGTTGCTCAGGATCAGCCTCCTTCTTCAGGATTGACGAAGTGAGCCTTGCTCCGATGACTGACGTCGCGACAATATTGGTCGTAGCCGATTAAATTCGGCCAGGAGCAAAGGTTAATTTTTCTTTATCCCGACAAGCGAACCGGTCACCCTGCAAACGAGCGATGCCTACCTACTAGGACCGGCTTAGGATCATTCTTTCGGGCAGTTGAAAATTACAATCCGTCTGACTCTCTCATCTAACGCATGGACCTGTCCCTCGTTCTCGGCTGCGCGATTGTTGCGGATGCTGTTATCTTGAGGCTGATTCCGCAGCGTCGGCCAGTCGCGCGGTTTGTGTGCATGTCGATCTTTTTCGCCATCAGCACCGTGCTGATCATGGCGCTCATCGATTCGCCGCTTAATCCGGTCTATCGACCGCAGGACTTGCCACGAGAGTTCTGGCTCCAGATCTTAGCTTGCTGCTGGTGGGGCCTAGCCGCGCGCGAGCTTATCTCGTTTCTTGCCTTGCTGACCACGCTGCGTAAAGCGGCAATACAGAACGAGCTCCTGTTCGATGTCATCGCGGGCACCATCTACACCTGCGCGGTGCTGGCCATGATGGGGTTTGTCTTTCGGTGGCCGTTGCAGGGGCTGCTCGCGACTTCGGGCATTATTGCGATCGTACTCGGTTTGGCTCTGCAAAGCACGTTAAGCGATGTCTTCTCGGGCATCTCGTTGAACATCGAAAAACCGTACCGGCCCGGGGACGAAATTCTTTTAGAGGGCGGAGTCGAAGGTGAGGTGATTCAGGTGAATTGGCGTTCCACTCACCTGAGGAACGGCGCCAATGATGTTGTGGTCATTCCGAACAGCGCGATCGCTAAAATGCGGATCCAAAACCACAGCGCCGGCAGCAAGCGCTACAGCGGGACTTTAACTGTCACCGTGGATGCCCGGAATGAACCGGAATTCACGATGGAGATTCTCAAACAGGCAGCCATGACGTGTCCGGCGATACTGAAGCACCCGCCGTGCACGGTCGCCCCCACCGAGCTTAAGGGCGATCGGATCACTTACGAGATCTCCTATAGCACCTCTTTGTTTACTACAGCGGGAGATGCGCGATCGCAGTTGATTACTCAAATCTACAAGCGTGCACGCCCAGCTACCGCCCAGCGAGAGTGCCAAGAATGGGTGGCAGCCCGCGATGGGCTTAGTTCAATTCCCCTCTTTCTTTTCGCTGAGCATGAGTTGTTCGATCACCTCCCTCTGCTGGAGCCGCTGACCCCATCGGAGAAAGCCGAACTGTGCGCGAAAATCACCAGACGTCATTTCCAAGTTGGAGAACAACTCTTAGTGCAAGATGAAAAAACGGAGTCGGTCCATTTCATTTATTCAGGCGTTATTCAACTCACGCGTAAGGTTCAGGACGGGCGCATATTGGAGGTGCTGAGGCTGGGACCTGGCGACACCTACGGTGAGATTTCTCTCCTGACCGGCGCGCCTTCGAGTGGAACATTCGCGGCTCTGACCTCAGGCCTCCTGCTGGGGTCAAAATCCGAGGATCTTAAACCGATCCTCGAAGCACGCCCAGCGTTGATCGAATCACTCACTCATTCCGTTGCCAAGGCACAACAGTTTGTCGCCATGTTCGACCGGTCCGCAATTCAGCCGGGCATGATCGAACCGCACGATCTCTTGTGGCGCATCAGGAATTTCTTTCGCCTAAACGTACGGGACCAGCTTAAATAGAGGAAGGCATACCGGATGAGGTTCTGATGAAGGTTAGTCCGACCGAAGTCGATCAAGCATCGACCAAAATCGAGGAGCGGCTTGTCATCCACACAACTCCCGCTCTGATCCATACCGCTCTGCCTGACGGTAACATTGATTTCTTCAATCGACGTTGGCTGGAATATTTGGGTCTCACTCTGGAGGACGTACAAGGCTGGCGCTGGACGGCGGTGATTCATCCCGAAGATGTTGCCGGAATCGTCGAGAAGTGGCGCACCTCCTTGGCAACAGGGGAGCCTTTCGAGGCCGAAACGCGCGTGCGACGGGCCGATGGGGTATATCGGTGGTTCCTGCACCGCAAGGTTGCGCTGCGCGACGACTGCGGAAAGATCGTCAGATGGTATGGGTCGAGTATTGATATCGAGGATCGAAAGCAAGCTGAGGACGCCTTGCGGCGAAGTGAAGCTTACCTTGCCGAGGCGCAGCGGCTAAGTCATACGGGCAGTTTTGGCTGGAATACTTCGACTGGCGAAATCTTCTGGTCGGAAGAGACTTATCGAATCACGGGATTTGATCGGTCCATTAGGCCGGCCTTGGACCTGGTGTTCCAGCGAGTTCATCCCGACGATCTTGCTCTCGTTCGGCAAACGCTTGATCGCACGGCGCAGAAGGGAACTAACCTGGATTTTGAGCATCGTCTATTGATGCCGGACGGTTCCACCAGGTATGTTCACGTAATCGGTCGTCCCTTAAAGAATGAGTCGGGATGCTTGGAATTTGTTGGATCGGTGATGGACATCACCGCCGCAAAGCGTTCACAGCGAGAGTTGCAGCAGGCGCTCCAGGAAATAGCGGTCTTGAAGGACCAACTCTATAAGGAGAACATCGCGCTCCGCGCAGAGATCGGTGAAGCATCCATGTTTGAAGAGATCGTAGGCGGTTCTCCTTTGCTCAAAGGGGTCCTTGCCCGCGTAGCCAAGGTCGCTCCGACGGATTCCACCGTTCTGATTACCGGTGAAACCGGAACGGGTAAGGAACTGATAGCGCGCGCGATCCACAAACGGTCGCAGCGCTCTGGACGAGCCTTTGTGAAAGTGAGCTGTGCGGCTATTCCGCACTCACTCATCGCTTCAGAATTATTTGGCCACGAAAAAGGAGCTTTCACCGGAGCGCTCCAGCGGCGCCTGGGCCGCTTCGAGTTGGCGGAAGGCGGAACGATTTTACTGGATGAGATCGGGGAACTTCCGGCGGAAATGCAGATTGCTCTTCTGCGTGTCTTGCAAGAAAGAGAGTTTGAACGTGTGGGCGGCAATCAGTCGATCCGGGCTGATGTGCGAATCATAGCCGCCACCCATCGCGACTTACCGGCGGTGATCGTCACCGGCGGCTTTCGGAGCGACCTGTTTTATCGCATCAACGTGTTTCCAATAGAGATCCCTCCCCTGCGCGAACGGAGAGAAGACATCCCGATGCTGGTCAGGTATTTCATTGATCGCTACGCCCGTAAGGCGGGGAAGCGCATTCGGAGCGTAAGTAACAAGACATTGGAACTGCTCCAGTCGTATCCATGGCCCGGCAATATTCGGGAGCTACAAAACGTCATCGAACGCTCTGTCATTGTCTGCGACACGGAAAACTTCTCGGTGGATGAGAGTTGGCTTTCTCGGGGGCCTGTCCCCACCCAATCGGTAGATCAAGCGCTTCCCGAAAAGCTTGCGATTGAGGAGAAGGCAATGATCGAAACTGCTTTGGCTCAAACCAGGGGCCAAGTGGCCGGAGCATTCGGTGCGGCTGCCAAGCTAGGCATGCCGGCATCTACCTTGGAATCAAAGATCAAAACACTAAGGATCAGCAAGCGTCGCTTCAAGAGCCTCTAGCGCTGGGGAACGCCCGGAGCGCCGCATAACGGTAGCGGCGACTGTCCGGCGAAGGATTTCCGTTCCGACCGACCTCAAAATCCGAACGGAGTTGGTTCGTCCGTCTCACCTCAAAACGCAGTCGCCTTGATGTCGTCCGCCCGAACAGAACCCGCATGTGATGGCGAGCGATGGCGACTGCGCCTTGAGGTCAGCTAGAAGAATCGCTTCGTTCCACTGCTTTGTTTGGAACATCAGGTGACCTAACCGGACAGTCGCCGCTACCGGCGGAAGCTCGTCCGTCTCGCCTCAAAACCCAGTTGCCTTGATGTCGTCCGCCCGAACAGAACCCGCATGTGATGGCGAGCGATGGCGACTGCGCCTTGA
>DATNNZ010000497.1:0-2360 GCA_035601575.1 Chthoniobacterales bacterium | reverse complement strand
CATGGATGATTCATCTACCGGAGATCATTCGCTTCAGTCGCACTATCCAGCCATCATCATTGGTGGCGGCCAGGCTGGCCTCTCAATGAGCTATTGTCTGAAAGAACGGGGTATCGATCATCTCGTTTTTGAAAAGCATCGACTGGGCGAGGCTTGGCGATCAAAACGGTGGGACAGTTTTTGTCTGGTGACGCCGAATTGGCAATGCCAGCTTCCCGGATTCGATTACCCTGGAAACGACCCGCACGGGTTCATGGCGAAAGAAGAAATCGTTCAGTATTTGGAAGCCTACGCACGGTCTTTCAATCCACCAGTTAAGGAAGGGGTTCTCGTCTCAAATCTGCGGGCTCACGAGTCAGGATTATTTGAGATAAAAACCAGCGAAGGGGACTACTCTGCCGACCAAGTCGTGATCGCTACTGGAGGGTATCAAATTGAAACTCTCCCTCGAATTGCCGAGCGCTTTCCTCCGGCCGTCAAACAGGTGCATTCTGCGGACTACAAAAATCCGGAATCATTGCCCGCCGGAGACGTGCTGGTAGTAGGTTCCGGTCAATCCGGTTGTCAAATTGCCGAAGATCTTCATCTGGCCGGTCGTCAGGTGCATCTCTGTGTTGGCGGTGCTCCCCGAACGGCCCGCCGTTATCGCGGTAAGGACGTTGTCACTTGGCTGCATGAGATGGGGTATTACAGCATGCCTGTGCATGAACATCCGTTGAAAGAGCGGGTGCGAGCAAAAGCCAACCATTATGTGACTGGCCGCGGCGGAGGACGTGACATCGACCTGCGCAAATTTGCCCTGGAGGGGATGAAGCTTTATGGGCGACTGCAGGACGTCGGTGGGAACATTTTACGCTTTGCCGATGACCTGAAACAAAACCTGGACCGGGCGGATTCAGTTTCAGAAAGCATTAAAACAACGATCGATAAGTACATTGAAGCTAACCATCTGATCGCACCGGTAGAGCCGCGCTACCAGCCGGTGTGGGAACCTACAATTCCGATTCTAGAGTTAGATTATGTCGAAGCAAAGGTCGGTGCAGTTATTTGGTCAGTTGGCTTTCGCACGGACTATAGCTGGATCGAAGTTCCGATATTCGATGGAAAGGGTTATCCTTGCCATCGGCGGGGAATCACATCCGTTGCGGGCGTCTATTTTCTTGGTCTCCCGTGGCAATACACCTGGGGCTCCGGGCGCTTTTCCGGGGTTGCTCAAGATGCGTGGTTCCTGGCCGATTGTATTGAGGCGAGGCATGCCGGGTCTTATCAGAAAGCGGGTAAGCTCCTTAACGAACTAGCCCTCGGATCTTAGACGAAACACTCAGGTAGCGACAGCTTCCAGGCGCGAAAGAGTCTGATGCTGAATGAGACTCCCTGAGCGATTTTTTAAAAATGATCTCTGAGCCAATCTAGCCTTCCATTCGCATGTTTATTTCGCTGTCCAAAAAAAAGTAGTTGTCGCGCGCGAAGACCGGAGTTAATAACTGTATCGATCGGAATGGAGCGTGCGCGCCTTCCCCTGTCTCTTGGCGCCCGAACACAGCTCCTACCGGCTAATCCACGGATGGAATAAGCAAAGCAGGATGCGCTCTTTTGCAGCTCTTTACCCGCGATCCTTCGCGTTAAGCGGGCGACCTGTTCTAAGACAGTTGTGCACTTCGAAGCAGTGAGACGAGGTCCTCAGAAAAAATTTTACTAACTAAAAGTTCCCCCCAACCGTTAACCGGTTTCGAAGTATTGCCCGGATTCATATCCCGAAGGGTCAGGGCCGGTCGATCTCCAGAGTCGGTTGACGTCTACACTCAAAACCAACGTCGGTTTGCCGGAGTCGTTGCAGTCAGCCCGGCACACAGCCGGCCGTTATTACGGTGCGCTATGATAACCCTACGTTTCGTCGGGAAAAATGGGATTCTTGGCCGCAAGTTCGTGCTCGCGGTTTCTACCCTGTTCGTCGTCGGCATTCTCCATGCCGAGACGCCTGAACCCGTAACTTACCTTACCTTTGACGAAGGTACCGGCACCTATGCCGCTGATTCGGTTGGCAATCACCCGGCTGCGCTGCTCGGCGGAGCAGGGTGGACGACTGGTATCGTTGGTCCGCACGCTCTAAATCTTCCCGGTGCTCCGGGCGGCTACGCCGACATTGCTTCGCCCGTCCTGAACACGACCCAAAGCTTTACGGTCGCTGCTTGGGTCAAGCTTAATAACGCGAATGGATATCAAACATTCGTTAGCGAGGACACCAACGTCGAAGCGGCGTTCTTCTTGCAGCTCCGCGGGGATAGTCATCAGTTCTCTTTCACCGTTCCCTACGATTTTTTTGTGAACCCACAGTCGGGCTTCACACCGATAGTGGGTCA
>DATNNZ010000496.1:0-34581 GCA_035601575.1 Chthoniobacterales bacterium | reverse complement strand
ATCTTTCGCGGATCAAACAGCATCCGCAAACTTCCGCGGAAACGAATCCGATCAAAGCCGCTCAGAACATGCGTGACCTGTTGGCCAAATTTGTTATAAAAACTTTCCGGAACGCCGTATGGTGTTGGTGCGGTTTGGTTTCCATCCTCCGCTTTTACCAACTCCAACGGCGCTCCAACACCCAAGATCTTTGGTTGCGGCTACGCCGCGCTGTGATCTCTGTGACCTCCTGTTCAAAAACTGTGTCTCTGCGAGCTCTTGTGGACTTGTTAACGTGCGGCTTCGAGGTCTTCTATTATGCCATCCAATGCTGTCAACGGATCCTCTGCTCCGGTGATGGATCGTCCGATCACTAAATAATCAGAGCCGGCGGCAAGAGCCTCTGAGGGAGTCATTACCCGCTTTTGGTCACCGCGATCTGCACCGCTTGGGCGAACGCCAGGAGTCACTATCGTGAAAAAAGGTCCAAACCGGTCTCGCAGCGATCCAATTTCATGTGGGCTCGCTATTAGGCCGGTGATCCCGGTCGCTTTTGCTAAAGTCGCAAGCAGCAGCACTTGCTCCGTGACATTTGCTTTGGTTCCCACCTCAGCTAAAGTCTGATCGTTCTGACTCGTTAACACAGTGACACCGAGAAGTAAGGTGGACGATTCCGCACGGCCCTCGGCTGCGGCTCGACACATTTCCGAGCCACCGCCGAGATGGATGGTTAACATGTCCGCGCCCATTGCACAGGCGGACCGGACCGCTTGCCGTACAGTATTAGGAATGTCATGAAATTTCAGATCAAGAAAAACTTTGGCTCCCGCTTTTTTGATCTCTTCCACAACGGCCGGTCCGGCGGCGGTAAACAGTTGTAATCCAACTTTGAACCATTCCAGTCGGCCACCGAGTCGTCGAACCAGTTCTCGCGCTTCTTTCGCCGAGGCAACATCCAAGGCGACGATAATTTTATCTTTAGCCAGCACGAGATCTTTCACAGGATGATGATACTGCATGAGGACATTGACTCCGGCCAAGATTAATCTCACGCTTGAAGTTCTCGGAAGACGCTCAGACGACTATCATGAATTGGCCACTTGGATGATCCCCATAGCTTTGTATGACCGTTTGACGATCGAACCAGCGGCCAAGACTGTTTTCGAATCAAATGTTCCGGAGCTGCAGCGCGATCCCACAAACTTAGTAATGCGCGCACTCCATGCATTCCAAAAGTTGAGTGGGGACCGCCGAGATTACCGGATCGTTTTAGAAAAGCATATTCCGATCGGCGCCGGGTTAGGCGGCGGTAGCAGCAACGCCGCGGGGACGCTTCGGCTATTGAATCGTATCTCGGGTGATCCAATTCCGCCGAAAACTCTATTGACGATGGCTGCCGAACTCGGATCGGACGTGGCTTTTTTTATCGAAGCTCGTTCTGCCTGGTGCACCGGTCGGGGCGAGGAATTGGAACTTCGCCACTTTTCGGAAAATCGCTGGATCTGTTTGGCTAAACCCGATTTCCTGGTGCCCACCCCATGGGCTTATGCAAGCTATGCCCAGTTGCCCGAACAGTGGAAACGCGGCGAGGCGGTGGAAACGGCGTGGGGCAGTTTGCGCAATGATCTGGAACGGGCCGTTTTTAGCAAATATCTGCTGCTCGCCGAAATCAAAAGGTGGTTCAAACAGCAGAGGGAGACGGAGGTTACGCTAATGTCGGGATCTGGTTCGACTACGTTTGCGGTTACTCGTAGCGCGGCGTCGGCCAACGCCTTGCGGGAACGGTTTGTAACAGAATTTGGCGAAAATTTTTGGACATTCGTCGGACAGTTGAATCCCTCGCTATGCTTGGCTGTTGCCGACGATGCCAAGACCGCCTAAGACTTTTGCATGCCAGAGATAGCCACTCTAGGACTTATTGCCGGCAATGGCATCTACCCGCTGCTGGTGGCGCGAGCTGCTCGCCAGTGCGGTGTTCGCGAAATTCATGTCGCTGCATTTGAAAATGAGACTCGCCGCGACTTGGCTGACGCCGCCGACACGATAGAATGGCTTCGGGTCGGACAGCTTAGTCGACTCCTAAAATATTTCAGTCGCGTGGGAACACGTCACGCCATCATGGCCGGTCAGATCGCACCGAAGAATTTGTTCGAGCTCCGGCCAGACATCAAAGCATTGATGCTTTTGAGTAAGTTGAAGAAAAGGAATGCGGAGACGCTGTTTGGAGGAGTCGCGACGGAGTTGGCCAATGCGGGTGTTACGCTGTTGCCGGCCATTACCTTTCTGGAAGAATCGCTGGCCGGAACTGGCTGGCTGGCTGGACCGAAAGCAAAGCGCCGCCTTTTGGACGACGCTGAATATGGATTTACGGTTGCCAAGGAGGTTAGTCGATTGGATGTCGGTCAGACGGTTGTAATCCGTCACGGGACCGTTCTGGCGGTCGAAGCGTTTGAAGGAACGAATGAGGCGATTCGACGAGGCGCTGCCCTTGGAAGGGGAATTGCGGTGGTGGTCAAAGTGTCGAAGCCAAACCAGGATTTTCGGTTTGATGTACCGGTGATCGGTTGCCAGACGATTGAAATTGCTGCGGAGTCGGGCGTAAAGCTCATCGCCGTCGAGGCTGCCAAGACCTTGCTGCTTGATCGACCTGCGGTAGAGGTCGCAGCCAATCAGCATCAAGTTTCGATTTACGGAATGAGCGAATGAGCGAGCTGATTAGAATCGGAGTGGTGGGTGTTGGAAGTATCGGGAAAAATCATGCTCGGATTTGCGCCGAATTGGCAGAAGCGCAGTTCTCTGCGGTCTTAGATATCAATCGTGAATCCGCCGATGCGATTGCTGCCCGGTACGGAGTCAAAGTTGCTAATTCACTCGATGAATTCATTTCCCTGATCGACGCCGCGACCGTGGCCGCGCCGACCCCTGTTCACTACGAGATCGGAAGCGCCCTACTTGCGCACGGGAAACATGTCTTGATCGAGAAACCAATCACAGAAACCCCAGCTCAAGCCGAAGATCTTGTCCGGTTAGCCAAGGAACGCTCACTGATCCTCCAGGTCGGCCATATCGAGCGATTCAACCCAATCCTGAGCGCGCTGGAACAACTCGTCACCCGTCCTCGATTTATCGAGTCACATCGGCTGTCTCCTTATCCTTTTCGTAGTGTCGAAATCGGCGTCGTTCTCGATCTGATGATCCATGATTTAGAGGTCATCCTGCATCTTGTTCGATCGCCGGTGAAGAGCATCGATGCGGTGGGAGTGCCCGTCCTGAGCAAGGGAGAAGATATCGCAAATGCCCGCATCCGTTTCGAGAACGGTTGTGTGGCCAACGTGACCGCTAGCCGGATTAGTCCGGAAAAAATGCGCAAGATTCGCGTGTTCCAGGAAGGTGCTTACCTCTCGTTAGATTACCAGGCGCAGGCCGGAGAAATTTATCGCCTGGTCGATGGCCAAATAACGCGTGAGTCGGTGGCCATGGAGAAGGAGGAGCCGTTGAAAAGAGAGCTGCAATCGTTTGTTGAATGCGCCCGGCGCGGATTGCAACCGCTAGTCTCTGGATCCGAGGCGACCGCCGCGTTGGAATTAGCGATCGAAATTACCGAAATGATCAATGCGTTCATTGCGAGTCAGCAGAATCCTTAAATAGCTTTCATGGCCTATGTCTCACTATTCTGAGGCGCGGCCCCGCTAGTCATTCATGAAGCTTTACATTATAGCCGGAGAATCGAGCGGAGACGCGCATGCCGCCGTGCTGATGCACGAACTGCAGTCTTTGCGGTCAGACGTCCAATTTTATGGCGCCGGTGGTCCCAGGATGCGCGAAGTCGGTGGCTCCCACATCTTCGAATGGACCCAGGAAGCGGTCGTCGGTCTCTGGGATGTAATAGTGAAGTACCCGTACTTTCGGAATCAATTTCATCGGATGTATCGCGAGATCTGCCGGTTGCTTCCCGATGCCGTGATCTTTGTCGATTATCCCGGATTCAATCTTCGGCTGGCAAATTACCTGCACCGCAAAGGCTATCCCGGCAAAAAGATCTATTATATCAGCCCACAAGTCTGGGCGTGGAATCGAGGACGGATTGTGAGAATGGCCGGATATCTCGATCTCATGATGTGCATTTTTCCTTTCGAAAAACCGCTGTACGAAGCGAGCGGCTTGCGCACGGAGTTTGTCGGTCATCCAATGATCGCTGAGCTGGAGGCAAAACGAATACCGATAAAGCGTGATCCGAAACTGATCGGTCTGCTGCCAGGCAGCCGGGAACGAGAGGTGCGTCGAATATTTCCTATCATGCTGCAGGCAGCCAGCATCCTTTTGCAACGAGATCCTTCGATTCGCTTTGAAGTCTCGGCGGCATCAGAGGAGTTGTGCGAGTTAATCAAGCAGATTGCGGTTCATCACGATTTTCCCAGGATTCCCATCGGAATACGTCACTCGATTGAGCTGATGCAGCGCGCGTTTGTCGGAATGGTTGCTTCCGGCACGGCCACAATGGAAGCGAGTTTTTTCCGATTTCCCTTTGTTCTACTATACAAGGTCTCCTGGCTTACGTTCCTCCCCGGTCGTTTGCTGGTGAAGGTAAATTACCTGGGCATGCCAAATATTCTGGCCGCCGATCCACCGATCATTCCGGAATTTATCCAGCACCAGGCAGTCCCGGAGCATATTGCGGAATCGGTCTGGTCGCTTTATTCGGATGAACCGACTCGGACCGATATGATCAAGGCAATGGACGAGATTATCCTGCAATTGGCGGAAGGGGAAGCAGGGCATCGCGCCGCCGAGGTTGTTTTGCAAGAGCTGGGCGTGCCGGTGTTGCGCGGTGGGACCGCCGCCCCATAAGACTCATGGGACTTATGGTTCTCATGAACATTTGAGATCTTCGTGATCTCTTTGTTCAAAATCCTGTCTTCTGATCCTCTGGCGGTTCGCTGCTGGAACGTTGCCTTGATTCTGGGAAAGCGTTGGCGCTAAAGGTGGATCCAATCGATTTGTCATTGGTTGCGTCGAACTTGGCCGGGCCGGCTGGCGCAGCAACCTGGCAGGGCGGCGTGACGCTCCTGAACGTCGCAGGCACTACCGGTCCAAGAAGCAGCTACCTGCGCTTGCTCAGTCTACTGGGCCACGAATTGATGGGCGGACAACGGAGTCAGGTGGAAAGAACGGGACGTATGTCGCCGCTGCCGGAAATCAACGAAGAGTCAAACCTGATTTTGCGGAAAGGGGCGGTCGATGAATTCGGGTCAGCGGTGGAGATGGCCAATGCGTTTGTGCGGACGTTGGAAACGCGCATCAGCACAACACCGGGTCGATCCGTTGCGAGTTCCCGTCAACACTTGCCAGCGCAAACCTCGGGGAGTAGTACGGTCCGGCCGGTTGATCGTTCGGCGAAGGCAGGTCAATCGACTGTAACGCCTCCTACTCAACCTCCGCCGCTACCGGTTATAGCTTTTTCAACCGCGGGATCTAGCCAGGATTTACCGCGAGAACCGAGTCGAATCACCGAAGCGCGGCAACCCGCGAACGAGACGGCCAGGTCGATTTGGCAGAGGCCGATCGTCTGGATTGGAGCAGCCCTACTCGTGGCGCTTTGTTTGGGCGCTATTGCGTGCTACTTCACGATTCAGCAACTCGTCCATATCGTGGGGGAGAATGGTCGCCAGGAGCAGGTCGTCGATAAGCACGAGACGCCAGTTCTGAAGCCGGTCGAACCAGAGAAGCAACAAGTTTCGGGGGCGCAAACGCTTACTGTACCTGGACAGTACGCCACGATCCAATCCGCTATCGACGCGGCAAAGCCGGGAGACACCGTGTCGGTTAAGGCGGGGGTCTACAATGAAAAGCTCAAATTTAAAGAGGGTATCGAGCTCAAAGGCGAAGGCCGTGAGACAACCATTGTTCGTTATGCCGCCGCTCCGACTGCGTTAGCCGGTCAAAGTAGCTACGACGCTCCGCTCGAAGTCCGTAACTGCAAATCCGGTCAGGTGGAGCAGCTAACCTTTGAACAGACCGCAGCCGATTCGCGCCAAGCGACCCCCGGCACCAACATTTGCAAGATCGATGGCATCATTGTTGTGAATTCATCGATCACTATCAAAAACTGCCGGGCAACAAGCGCTGGAGCTTGTGGCATCGACGTCTCCGGTTCAGGATCTGCGCCGACGCTGATTGCAAACCAGTGTCGTCTAAGCGTGTTCTCCGGAATCTTGTTTGAAGATGGTGCGCAGGGAACCGTCGAAAATAATATCTGTGAGCAAAACCAGGCAGATGGAATTTGGGTGCTTGGCCCCGGAGCGGCGCCCAATCTCATCAATAACGAATGTCGGTCAAATAAGCGGGAAGGCATTCTTTTCTTTCGAGGTGCCGGTGGCAAAGCCGAACAGAATCTATGCGAGCAGAATGATGAATGTGGAATCGGCGCGTTCGATCCGCGAACGGCGCCGGAACTGATTAAGAACCAGTGCCGGTCGAATCGGCTTCATGGTATTTTCTTCAGCTTCGGTGCTCTTGGTCGAGCGATCGAGAATATCTGTGAGTCAAACACCGATAGCGGGATCGCGATCCGAGCGGCGTTTCCGTTCTTGAGCGGAAATACGTTGCGAGGAAACCCTCATTATGGGCTCGCTCACGACACCGCTTCAAAACCGACGTTCGGCGTCAGAAACCAAACTAGCGGGAATAAGATCGGTGAGGTGACTACGAACACGGTCTTTAAGTAGAAATCAGGCTTGTGGCCATTGTCGATTCGGATGCATCTTGTCGCGTGGATGATTTGAAGCCTTTTCTGGAATCGCTCTGGGCACCTTGGCGAGTGGAGTATTTTGAACGTACGGATAACTCCCGCGACTTTCTGCGCCGTGCCGCCGAATCTACCAACGACGCAGACCACTACGTCATCTATCGCCGCAAGTCGGCGTTTCTGATGATGAACCTTTACCCATATTCCGCCGGTCATTTAATGGCCGTTCCTTATCGCGAAGTGTCGACGCTCGAGGAATTGCTGGCAGCGGAAAAACTCGAGCTGATCGACCTTTCGATTTATGCGCAACGTCTGCTGCGGGAAGTGGTGAAGGCCGAAGCATTCAATATCGGATGGAATCTCGGTACCGCGGCAGGAGCAGGCGTGGTAGCGCATTTGCATCTCCATATCGTGCCGCGATGGTCAGGCGACCATAATTTCATGACAGTGACGAGTGGTACCCGGATTATTCCACAAGGCTTGCGTCCGCTTTACGAAAAGCTGCGCGAGGCAGCCGGCCGCACCGCGTTCCCAACCGAGAGCAATGCACCAGGCTTTTGCAATTGACCGCAGCGGAGGAAGAATTGCGGAATGCGGATTGCGGTCCCAGCACCTCACAGAGTACGCGTTGGAAACTAATTCGTGGGCCTGGCAGCTTTTCGGATTTTTGGAGTCAGTTTCGTTTTGGAGCAATGAAGAGGCGCGAAGCGCAGAGAAGATTATAGCCTGGGCTGTTAGGCCCAGGGAATGTGAAAAAAAGGCGAGTAGCGCTGAAGGCGCGAAGGAAATGGTTGCTTTATTGTTCAGAGCAATGTTGGCAAATTGACCTAACCCCGAACCGTCTGGGACGCTAACTCTCGGGCTCGGGCGGTTCTCAAAATCCACCGCGCCTTCAGCGCTGGACCGCTAGGGGGACGTTTCCCTGACCCTCACAGCCCAGGCTACAATCTTGTCTGCGCTTCGCGCCTCTACACATTCCGCAATCCGCATTTACCAAATCGTATATCCTCCATCCATGACCAAATTGCTGCCAGTGAAATAGCTGCTGGCATCAGACGCGAGAAAGACGACAGCAGTGGCTACTTCTCTTGGTTCGCCGACGCGTCCCATCGGCGTGAAGTCGAGCCAAAGCTTGTACCAATCGTTTTGCGACATACCTGCTTTGGTCATTTCGGTGCCGATATATCCCGGTGAAACACTGTTGACACGGACGCCTCGTTTGGCCCATTCGCCGGCCAATGATTTAGTCAACATGATCACGGCAGCCTTGGAGGCGTTATAGGCCGCTTGCGGCTGCGGATAGTTCGAGATCAGACCCGACATCGAAGCGGTGTTGATAATACTTCCCTTGCCTTGCCGCAGCATTACTTTACCGAACTCTCGGCAACAGTAGAAGACAGCGTTCAGGTTAATATCAATCACTCGGAGCCAGTCATCGCTGCTGCATTCCTCCGACCGAACGTTATGGGCAATTCCCGCATTATTGAATGCGATATCGATGCGAGAGTGCTTAGCAACAATGTCATTGGCCAGCTTTGCGACCTGGTCAGGCTTGGTCAGATCAACTGCAAAATAATCGCCTTCAAACTCTTTTGCTGCCTTTTCTCCCAGCTCACGGTTGATATCGACGATGACAATCTTCGCTCCGTTTTCGCGCAGTGCCCGCGCAGCCTCAAATCCAATACCGCGAGCTCCACCGGTCACAACAGCAATGCGATCATCCAAGGGGGTAAGGGGAGAGTAACTCATGTTGGACGAACAGAATAAGGAGGATGCGGTCGGTCGCAACCTGGAACCGGAGACCGAAGCCAGAATTTGTCAGAGGCGCTACTGCGAAAAGCGAACTCCTATACCCCCGCTGCGACCCTGTTTTTCACTTCGGCCTGGTACAGCAATGCACCGGTGTAATCAATTACATCCACGTGCATTTTCTCGACCCCAAGCGAGACTGCCATGAAACCGGGCGTTCCCTTGTAAAAGCGGCTCCCCTCGGTCGGGCCTGGTGGCCGAACTTTCGAGCCCGCACCCGTATTGAAATACTCAACTGATCCGCGAACGATGTGTTGAAGATCATGGTCGTGCCCGTTAAAATAGGCAGGAACGCCGTGCTTCTCGAGCAGCGGATTAATGTCACGGATCAATTCCGGTTGGTCGCCATGTTCGCTTCCGCCGGAAAAAATGGGGTGATGTCCGATAACGATTTTCCAGGTCGCTTTCGAGTTCGATAGCGCTTGATCGAGCCACGCGACTTGCGCGATCGTATCCTGGGATACGATTTCATCACGCATTCCTTCTTTGGTTCGGTACTCCTCTACGAATGGGCTCGTATCAATGAAGAAGAATTCTACGCTTTCCGTCTTGGTAATCGGTTCGACCGCGGAGAAATAACGCGCGGGCATCTTCCAATTCGGATGCGTCTTGGCGTAATCCAGCTGTGCTCCCGGTCGGCCTTTGTAATCGTGGTTGCCTAAGATTACGTACCAGGGAACCGCCAAAGAGGACGCGGTATAAATCTCCTCGAACGAGCTCTTCCATTGAGAATCGGTCGCGGTCTGCACCCCTTTGTCGTAGAAATTATCTCCAACCGAAATGATCAACCTGCATTTACGAGCCTCCGTGGCTAGACCCATCTGGGTGGCAACATCGGTTTGATGGAATTGTCCGTCGCGTCCCCAGTCACCAAATATAAGGAACCTTAAGTCTCTTTGTTTCCCGTCGGGGCCGCCCTTTTCATCGAGCGTGGCCGCTCGAAGCTTTCCTTGAGTAAAAAAGGAAACCAATACGTTGAATTGGGACAGGCCCATTAACCACTGCAAGAAGGTTCGTCGCGTCTGTTTCATGGTTGGCGGCTAAGAAAGGTTTGAATCGAGATTGCTCCAATGGTGCCAATTGATTTTCTCTCCACTTATTTTGCTTTTAGTTCCGCGACGTAAGATTCGCACCAGTACTCACGCTCTTGATCAGCTTTCCATCCGGAAGACTGATGATATCCAAGGTTTTGTTGGTGGTGTGAGCGGCCAGAAGGCGATTCAATTTTTCATCGACTTGCAGGTAATCGAATCTTCCCTTGGTCCCCGGCACAACAATCGGCTGGCCGAGGGTCAATGGTACGGTCTCAGCCAAAAGGGGCTTTGGTAAAGAAAACAAAAATACCGCGATAGCGGAGCAAGCGTTGGCAAGGTTCTTTTTCATGGTGATGTGGCTGGACCGTTTATCAAAACTTGAATTTCATTCCCGCCTCGTAGGTAAAGGTCATCGTATTCTTGCTGGATGACACGATTGCGGTTCCCTTCATAAATCCGGCAAGGCGCATCGGTCAAATTCTTGACGTTAAAATAAACTCCGAGGCCATGGCAGAAGGTGTAGGAACCGCCAGGTCTAGAGTTGTTCGAGCATCAAAGTACTGATGGCTTCGGGAATTGGCACCCAACACTCCAGGCTCATCATTCAGATCGCCTCCATCGGAGGCTGGTGAACGATGCGATGCAACAGCTCAGACGACGAATACGGCAACTTAGACAAAAAGAAATCGGCCTGGCAGATAGTGGAGTTTCTTCTCACTAACATTTTGCACGGGCGAGTATCACTGCTGCTGCTCCGGCAAAATCAAGAATTTGGAGTAGGCAGTATGCCTTTAGCGCGAAGCCTTCTAATAGCCACGATCTATTAATATCGTCTTAAGCTTGCATTAGCAAGAGCGCCCACGGTCTACGATAAACGATTTCATGAAAAGAACGCGATTAGTCTTAGCCGTTATGACGCTGTTTGCTGGAAATATGAATGCTGGTACCGAGCAGCAGCAGATCGTAGATACTGTGAGCACGATATTCGCTGCCGCTCGTACCGACGATGTTGCGAAGTTCGATTCTGTCATCGCCTCAGACTTTTACATTTTTGATGGAGGTGCCCGATTCAATGGAGACAGCGTTATGGGCTTCATCAAGGCCCAACATGCTGCGGGCAAGCGCTACGAGTGGAACGTGACCGAACCCGACGTCCACATTAGCGGCGACACCGCGTGGATTGCCTACGTCAATAAAGGTAGCATCACAGACGCCTCCGGTACCGCGAAGCAAAATTGGCTGGAATCGGCCTTCCTCGAAAAACAGGCCGGCAACTGGAAGATCGTCTTCATGCATAGCACCCGCGTTCCCATGAAGCTTCCAGAGAACCAGGGCAAATGAAATCAAAGTTCAGCTATTCTGCGCGACTCGGATCGCCAGTCATTGGATGCCAAAGAGGCGCACAACCAAGCGCGGACCGGTCAAAATTGTACGAAATCGTTTTGCTTCGTTCGCAGCGGGCATTGGCTCTTTGGGGGATAATCTGGGGCTGTGCGGCCACCAAGGCCGGAGTCAGTTAGACGTTGATTGGGGGCGGCGATTGTGTCCCTGATCATACATCAAACAGCGGCGTTCGGTGACATGTGACTACCGCTAACAAATCCGATCAGAACAGACGAAAGATTTACTGCGGATTCTTTATCCGAACGCGTGCGTTCGACTTTAGCAGATATTGACCGTCGATAATCACCTTTTCTCCTTCCGCCACGCCCTCCTCAATCAGAGTTAAACCACCTTCCCTGGCCCCGACTTTGACCGCTCGGACTTCAGCAGTGAGATCGGGGCGAATAACGTAGACAAAATCACCCTTTGGCCCCTGGTTGACTGCATTCGAAGGAAGAGTCAATCCTTGTTTTCGGGTATCGACGAGAAGGCGCACATTGACAAATTGTCCCGGCCACAGATCAAGTTGCTGATTCTGGAAAATCGCCTTTAGCTTAATTGTGCCGGTCGCTTCATCGATCTGGTTGTCGACAGCGCTCAGTTCCCCCTGGTCCAAAGCTTGGTTATTCTCCCGATCCATTGCCACTACCGCGAATGTAAAGTCTTTTGCACTAGTTGCGATTCTCTTGTTGATCTCGCGCAGATTGCTTTCTGGTAGCGTAAAGACCACCGAGATCGGTCGGAGTTGAGCAACCATCGCGAGGCCGGCTTGGTCGCTGGCGTGAACAATATTACCTTGGTCAACCAGGCGCAGCCCAACTCTCCCGTCAATCGGTGAGATTATCTTGGTAAATTCCAGTTGAACCTTCGCGCTAGCCATCGCCGCCTCATCGGCTTTCACCAAAGCTTCGAGTTGGGCGGTCGTCGATTGCTGGAGATCGAGTGATTGCTGATCTAGTATCTTTTTGCCGAACAAACCAGTGTCTCGGTCAAGTACTTTCTGGGCGTAACCGAGTTGGGCCTGATCTTGGTTCTGTTTGGCAACGGCCTGGTCGAACGCCGCTTGATACGGTCTTGGGTCAATCTGCAGCAGGATATCGCCACTGCGGACATCTTGGCCCTCGTGAAAGTTCACCTGCAGGATTTTGCCATCAACCTGCGCTCGGATCGTCACGGTGTTCAATGCCTGAACTTTTCCTAACCCGTTTAAATACACCGGTAGGTCCTGGCGACGTACTTTTTCCGTCACTACAGGAATGGTGTCGTCGGTCTCAGATTTCAGCGTCGAGGGCCGGAAAGAAGTTAACCAGATGAAACCGACACCGATAGCCGTGCCCAGAACCAAGACTGCTAACCAGATGAGACTTCGTGTACGCATCAATGAAGGGTCCTTCGCTAATGCGTTACGATTTCCTCGAGATAAGACTCCCGTGCTGGCGGCCCTTGGCTACCTCGCCCTTTCCTGCCTCCAGACCTCCGGGCTAATCTGTCCATGTTTAGGAATATAAGGGGGACAGTGTAGAGGGTTACCAATTGCGATACGAGTAGCCCTCCAATCACGGCCACTCCGAGGGGACGTCTAAGTTCGGAGCCCGCCCCACTACTGACCACCAGCGGTATGGCGCCGAGCAGGGCGCACATTGTCGTCATCATGATCGGACGGAATCGAAGCAAGCTGGCTTTAAAAATCGCATCCTCAGCATCCAGCTTTTGCTCTCTCTGCAAACCCAGCGCCACATCAACCATCATGATCGCATTCTTTTTGACGATACCGACCAGCAAGATAAGACCGATCAACGTAATCACTGATAGATCATAGTGAAGGAGCCACATGGCGAGTAACGCGCCGAATGTCGCGGACGGCAAAGAGGAGAGAATAGTAATAGGATGAATGAAACTTTCATACAGAACGCCCAGGATAATATAAACCACGAGAATCGCGGCGATGATTAGTAGTGGCTGGCTGGCAAGCGAGTCCTGGAAGGCCTGAGCGGACCCTCGAAAGGCGGCTCTGATGCTATTGGGTTTCTTAATGTCGATTTCCAGTTTTTGGATAGCGGAGACCGCATCGCTTAAAAACGCTCCGGGCGCCAAATTGAAGGACAACGTTACGGAAGGGAACGGTCCGAGGTGGTTGATTGCGAGTGGCGCAAAGGACGGGTTCAGGTGTGCGATGGTGTCTAGAGGGATCTGCTGCCCAGTGTTGGGGGATTTGATGCGAATGGCTTGCAAGCTACTCCCGTCCAAATGCCAGCTCGGTTCGACCTCTAGGATTACCTTGTGCTGACTCAGCGGGCTAAAAATTGTTGCTACTTGGCGCTGCCCGAACGCGTCATAGAGGATTTGGTCCACGCTGTCTGGGGAAATCCCATACTTCGCAGCTTTGTCGCGATCAACCGCGACGAGCATGGAAGGCGCCGATGGGTTCAGATCACTGGCAACGTCCTGCAGTTGGGGTAATGAGTTGAGTTTGTCCTCATAAATTTGCGCCCACTTATAAAGCTCGGCGAGATCGCTGCCCTGTACCACATACTGGTATTGGGTCTTCCCACCGCCGCCGATCTGAATCTCCTGTAGCGGTTTTAGGAACACTTTTACTCCCGGTACTGCTCCTTTGAGCTGAGGGCGAAGACGTGCGATAACGTCCCTCGCCGTTGTTTTTCTTTGGTCGAACGCTTTGAGGAAAATCATTAGCCGGCCATTGTTTGCCGCCGGATACGGCTCAACAAAGTGATAAACATTGCCTACATCCGGATCCCGCATGACAATTTGAGCGAGCTCCTGCTGCTTGCGCGACATCTCGGTAAACGAGATGTCAGGAGCGGCTTCCGTTGAGGCACTGATTAATCCGTTGTCTTGTTCTGGGACGAAACCTTTGGGTATAATGATAAACAGATAGAGCGACCCGAAGAACATCCCGATCGTCGCAATCATTCCCCATCGTCTATGCCTGAGCACCCAGGAAAGACCGGATCGGTAGAAATTGAGAAACCACTTCTCTGCTCTCTCAATAGTACGGTATAGCCTCCCTTTGGAATCTTCTTGGTTCCGGCGCAAGAAGAGCCGGCAGGCCACTGCCGTTTGCGTGATCGAAATTGCTCCAGAAAGAATAATCGCGACGCTAACCGTAACTGAGAATTCTCGAAAAACCCGGCCGATAACGCCTCCCATTAAAAGCAGCGGCAGAAAGGCGGCGATGAGAGAAAGCGTCATCGATAACAAGGTAAACCCGACTTCGCCGGCACCATCGATCGCCGCCTGCAGCCGTGATTTTCCCATTTCAAGATGACGCATCACGTTCTCCATTACGACGATCGCGTCATCGACGACGAACCCAACCGCGATGGTCAGACCCATCAGCGAAATGTTGTCGAGGCTGTAGCCAAACGCATACATGAAAATGAAGGTTCCGATCAGAGACAGCGGGATTGAAATCGCAGGAATGAGCGTCGCTTGAGTGCTTCGCAAGAAAAGGAAGATAACCAGCCCCACCAGCCCGATCGTGATTAAGAGGGTCTTTTCGACTTCCACTACGGACGCTCGAATCGTCTGCGTCCGATCTGAAACTACCGTGAGTTTTATCGCCGACGGGACCGATGCCTCCAAAGCCGGTAGCGCCGCCTTAATCTTGTCGACAAGTACCGGAATGTTGACCTTGGCTCCGCTCTGTTTGTGGATGTCGATGATAATCGCTCGGCTAGCCTGGGACCAAGCCGCAGTCTTTGATTGTTCGGCCGCATCGATCGCTTGACCTATATCTCGAACCCGAACGGGCGAGCCGTTGCGCCAGGCGATGATTTGGTCGTTGTAGCCTCTTGCCTTGAATAGTTGATCGTTCGAGCCGAGTATCACTGTTTTCTTGTCGCCATCCAAAGTGCCCTTGGGCCGGTCTACGGTCGCACTAGCTAACGCCGTTCGGACATCCTCCAGATCAAGACCATGCGCGGCCAATGCACTCGGATTCACCTGTACCCGTATGGCCGGTACCTGATCACCGTGATAATCAACCAAACCAACTCCGGGAAACTGGGACAAAGCGCGGGAGATGACATTGTCGACATAGTCGTATACTTCCGGAAGCGGCATCGTATCGGAGGTAGCGGCCAAGGAGAGGATCGAAAAAGCACTGGGGTTAACCTTTTCGTAAGTGGGCGGACTGGGCAGATCCTTAGGTAGACCGCTGGCCGAGTTTATTGCCGCCTGGACATCCTGGGCCGCTGCATCGATGTCGCGCTCCAAAGCAAATTGCAGGGTGATGTCGGTTTGGGAGAGACTACTCGTCGAGGTCATCGATGTGACGTTTGGCACATTGGCCAGAGCCCGCTCCAGAGGTCCGGCGATCGAACTAGCCATGTTCTCTGCGCTGGCTCCGGGCATCGTCGCAGAAACGTTGATCGTGGGAAAATCGACGTCCGGCAGAGAGGAGATTGGCAGTTGAAAGTAGGCCAGCAGGCCCAACGCAAAAAAGCCGGCGACCAGTAAGATCGTCGCCTTCGGCCGTTCGATAAACGGTTTGGATAGGTTAGGCATGCGCGGCTATTTCAGAGCGGAGACATGATAGCTCTTAGGATGACAAGTCACAGGTTACAAGTTACAAGTTCAGGGCGCGCTCATCCGAAGCGGAGAGAAAACATGCCTAACCAGTCAACCATATGTCAGCTACATATGAGACGATGCACTAGCTCACAGTAGGAAATTTCGGACGGCCTGAGATTCAGCGCTCTGCCGTAACACGAAAGCCGTCGCCGATGTCGAACTTGCAACCCGCAACCCCCAACCCGCAACCTGCAACCCGCAACTACATGAGCGAAGCGCCGGCTTCCGCCAGCGGGCTACGTTCACCTTTGGTCAAGCAAACGTGCGCAGTGATCCCCTGGTCTTTCAGCCGGTTTCGTGTATAAACGAGACCGTTCGAACGGCTGTCGACGTACGGATTGTCGATCTGAGCCGGATCACCAACCATTACTAACTTCGAGCCCTTGGACATACGGGTAACGACCGTTTTTGCCTCGAGCGGCGTCAGCTGTTGCGCTTCGTCTAGAACGAAATACCGGTTCGGAATCGATCGACCACGGATATAGCAGAGCGCTTCGATTTCAACGATCCCTTGCTCGATCAACTGTTCGTACGGTTTAAGTTGCGGTGTTGCCACAGGGTTAGGTCCGGCCGATTTATTCTTTTTGTTCCTCTTGGCGGAATCGGTCAGCGATGCGGCCGGAAGCAAAAGTTCGAATGCATCATAGATTGACTGCAGCCACGGCTTCATCTTCTCGTTCAGCGTTCCGGGCAGGTAACCTAAGGTGTCTCCCATCGAAACGACCGGCCGGCTGACAGTGATGCCACCGAAAATATTAGACCAGAAAAGATGAAGACCGGCGGCAACTGCTAGCAACGTTTTGCCGGTACCGGCCTGGCCGTAACAGGTGACAAGAGCGATTTCCGGGTCTAGCAAAGCATCGAGCAGACACTGCTGCCCGAGGTTCATTGGTTTGAGATGAACTCCCCGTGGATTGGTTAGCGCTGGCGGTAAATTGAGCCGGCGACACAATCCACCATCCACGTGTCGTCCGGGCATAAGCTTGTGATCGCCACCGGACAAAAAAACGTATTCATTTTGAAGAAGACCCGCCGCTGCCTTCTCATCTAATTGCAATTCCCGGGAACTGGCAAAACGCTGCAAACTTCGTGGATCGATCTCGATCGTTCGCTGGGCGTAATCTTCGACGTCGGCAACGGCAACTTTATCGTTCTCGTAATCCTGCGCTTCTAAGCCGATCGCGAGCGCCTTCAGCTGCATGTTCAGATCTTTCGTGACCAGAATCGTGCGCTCGGGATGCTTGTGTTTTACATAAAGACAAAATGCCAGGATTCGATTGTCTGGATGATCGAGATCTCGAAAAACTTGGTGAAAGCGGCGAAACTCTTTGTTGGTCCGGAAAACGGAAAGAAACTCATTCACCGCAATCCGAATGGTCCCGCCTCCGGGGGTTTTGGCGCCGCGCAGCACCAAGCGGCTATTTTGGTTGAAACAGCGGGTCAGAAAACGATGGACGGCCCGGGCGTTGGCGCCGCGCTCAGTCTGTTCGTTCTTGAATTTGTCCATTTCGCTGAGCACCTCGATCGGAATCCAGACATGATTGTCGGCAAATCGATAGACGGAATGGGGGTCGTGCAGCAGGACATTGGTATCGAGAACGTAATTCTTAACATAGCTGCTACCGTTCCGGGATGGAGCGGGAAGAATGACCTCCGGACTGGATTCGTGAAACAGCCCAGGTTGATTTTCGGAGTACATCTATTTAACAACAACCGCAGCCGCCGGATCCGCAGGAATGAGCGCTCGCGGAATTCGTATTTGCGGAACTGGTGATCAACCCGAACCCCCCAGAGATGATTCGTCGCACCGGTTGCCCTGATTTCGGATCGTGGGTGAGCGGCGCGTCATTCATGCTCTGCTTGACTTCAAACCTCCGAACCGGGACTTCCGGAGAATCCGGAACCGTTTCATAGATATAGGTTGCCATGCGTTAGCGGCATACTACCGCTTGTGGCAACGATGGCAAGACAAAGCTATGGTGCTCAGCGCGTTTGCACGGACGTCAAACGGTTACGAGACCAAATCACGAAATTGATGAACCGCTAGTTCTTCGGGAATGATCTGCGCAGCCAAATCCCGCACCGGCCGCATTGAAACGTTCGTTCCGGTTTCCAGACTGAGGGAAGTCATTCGTACACCGGTCAGTCCGCAGGGCGTAATGTACTGGAAGCCGCCGAGATCGGATGACACGTTTAAGGCAAAGCCGTGCATGGTGATCCATCGGCGAACCCCAACCCCAATTGAAGCGATTTTCCGATCCTCGACCCAGACACCGGTTTTTCCTTCCTCGCGCCGGGCGGGTACCTGAAATGCTTCAACCAGCCGGATTACCGATTGTTCCAGGGTTCGCAAAAAGCGATGTAAATCTTTTCCTCTTTTTCGAAGATCAATCACCGGATAGCCGACCAATTGTCCGGGCCCATGGTAAGTCGCTTGACCTCCTCGGTTAATCTCATGAACCGGATAGGGGAGAGGTTGAAGTCGGCCAAGGCTCGACTTGTCCGGAAGTCGTCCGATCGTGTAGACCGGGTCGTGCTCTAGCAGAAAGAGAGTTTCTTCTCCGGTCGTCCAGCATTTTTCCAGGGCTTCGATCTGCAGCTGGAACGCCGCTGAGAAGCCGATTCGCTCAATTGGACGAATAGTCATAAGCTGCGTGTCGCTGAGGGACGAGTGATAATCGAGTCTTCCATTTGAAGGTGAGTGAGCCCGATAGCAAGCGCGTCGGCGGCATCTGGGTCCGGCGTTTCAGCCAGCCCAAGTAAGGCGCGCACCATAAACCCGACCTGCGCCTTTTGCGCTGCTCCGCGACCAACCACGGCTTGCTTTACGCGCCGGGGCGGATACTCATAGATCGACAAGCCATGTTGCGCGGCAGCCAATAAAGCCGAGCCGCGAGCCGCGCCTAAGGTGACCGCTGTTCTGGAGTTCTGAACAAAAATCACACTCTCAACTGCACAGCATTCTGGCAGGTATTGCGCAATCAGTTGATCGGTCTGTCGATGAATTTCCAGCAGGCATTGAGTCAGCGAAAGCTCGGTGTGATTGCGAATGACGCCATGGGCAAGCGCGCGTATTTTCCGTCCTTCTTTTTCCAAAATCGCAAATCCGGACTTTCTCAGAGCAGGGTCAATGGCCAAAAGCCGCATTTTGGAAGAAGGATACTTCGTGACTAGCATGGAGCAAAAGGGATTTCGCAAGTTTGGGCTGTTAATTGGACGGCGACTGCGTCCTCAACTAGGCCGAGCGCAGCGCTTCGATTGGGGATTTGTGGCCGGGCATGGTAAAAGGCCTGACCGGACAGTCGCCGCCACCGAAAACAATCGACGACCCGGAGTCGCCCCGAAACTTGCGAAAACAGCCACTTGAGAGAGGTTTCACCTCTTACCGCAATTTCTTATGACGCAGAAAATGAAGGCGCTGGTCAAAAAAGACCGCGCTCCCGGTCTATGCCTGGATGCTGTGCCTATTCCTGACATCGGTGAATTTGACGTGCTTATCCGTGTGCTTCGCTCGTCAATCTGTGGAACCGACGTCCATATTTACGAGTGGGACGCCTGGGCGCAGAAAACGATTCCTACTCCGATGGTGATCGGGCATGAATTTGTCGGAGTCATACAATCGGTCGGCAGTCACGTACATGATTTCCATCCCGGCATGATTGTCACCGGGGAGGGTCACCTTGTGTGTGGCCGTTGCCGAAACTGTTTGGCCGGCCGGCGGCATCTTTGCAACAAGACTAGCGGGGTCGGCGTGAATCGGCCCGGCGCTTTTGCTGAGTATGTCGCGATTCCAGAAACGAATGTTTGGTCGGCTGATCCAAAGATTCCGCTCGACGTGCTCTCATGTTTCGATCCCTTGGGGAATGCGGTGCATACCGCTCTCTCATTCGACGTGCTCGGCGAAGACGTGTTGATCACCGGCGCGGGCCCGATCGGAGTAATGGCCGTGGCGATCGCGAAGCACGCTGGAGCGCGCCATGTGGTAATCACAGACGTTAATCCCTTCCGATTGGAGCTGGGAAAATGTCTGGGAGCGACCATCGCCTGCGATATTCGCAGCCAGAGCCTTCAGGAAGTGATGGAGACGCTGGGGATGAAGGAGGGTTTTGATGTCGGTCTGGAAATGTCCGGTAACAATCGAGCTCTCAACGACATGCTGGGAACGATGTGTCACGGCGGCAAGATCGCCCTTCTTGGAATCCAAGGAAAAGAGGCCTCGATTGATTGGGACTTAGTCGTATTCAACGGACTAACGATCAAAGGTATTTACGGTCGCGAGATGTACGAGACCTGGTACAAAATGACCTCGATGATTCAATCGGGACTCAATATTGATCCGGTCATCACCCATCGCCTTGCTTACACCGAGTACGAAGAAGCTTTTGCTCTGATGCGGGGAGGGCAGTCCGGGAAGATAGTTTTGAATTGGTCGGAGCCATAAGGTTAAGAGCGGCGGCGACGGGAAATAATGCTGCCGGCGTTACCACGCGCTCCCGACGTTCTGAAATTTGTCTACTAGCCCCTGACTCCTAGCTCCTATATTCTCTTCACATGTTGGATGGTTTTCAGAATCACCTTGAGGAAGAGCTCCAATCAATCCGCACCCAAGGTTTGTTTAAGACCGAGCGATTGCTGAGCACACCACAACGGGCCCATATCCGAACGGCTGACGGAAAGGAGGTCCTAAACTTTTGCGCGAATAATTACCTTGGTTTGGCCGATCATCCTGAAGTCATCGAGGCAGCGCGTAACGCATTGGACAAATGGGGCTTCGGCTTAGCTTCCGTCCGATTCATCTGCGGCACTCAGGAAATCCATAAAGAACTTGAGGCCGCCCTTAGCCGATTTCATCAAACCGATGATACCATTCTGTATAGCAGTTGTTTTGATGCGAACGGCGGACTGTTTGAAACACTGCTCGGTGCCGAAGACGCTGTTATCAGTGACGAACTGAATCACGCGTCGATTATTGACGGTATCCGTTTGTGCAAAGCGAGTCGGTTCCGATACAAGCACAACGATATGAGCGATCTCCAGGCCCAGCTAGCGGAGGCCCAGTCGGCTCGGTTTCGTCTAATCGCTACGGACGGCGTCTTTTCAATGGATGGAACAATCGCCAATCTCGCAGCGATCTGCGACTTGGCGGAGCGCCACCAAGCATTGGTCATGGTGGACGAGTGCCATGCTGCCGGATTTTTGGGCAAGACCGGACGCGGCACGCCGGAGCACTGTGGAGTGATGGGTCGAATCGACATCATAACCGGCACCCTGGGAAAAGCATTAGGTGGTGGAAGCGGTGGATACACGACCGGGCGCAAGGCTATCATCGATTTACTGCGGCAGCGATCTCGACCTTATCTTTTTTCTAACAGCCTCACCCCGAGTATCGTCGCGGCGTCGCTCAAGGCCATTGAGATCGCCTCTCGCTCGACCGAGCTCCGCGATAGATTGGAGACACAGACTCAATTTTTTCGCTCTGGACTTCTTGACGCTGGACTGACAATTCGACCCGGAACCCATCCGATCGTACCGGTGATGATTGGCGATGCGGCTTTGTCGCAACAGGTTGCGAACCGTCTTTTGGAGCTGGGGATCTACGTAATCGGGTTTTTCTATCCGGTTGTTCCGAAAGGTACGGCCAGGATTCGCACTCAGGTTTCTGCTGCTCACGGCCGAAGCGATCTACAGACTGCGATCGAGGGATTCGCGAAAGTAAAAGAAGAGTTTAAACTGAGTTGATGGGAGCACGGAAAAAGGGGATAGGGAAAGGCGAATCCTTAATGCTGTAAGTTTCGGGACGGTGCCGAACTGTGAGCCTTCCGCGCGCCTTGGCTCACAGGCTTATCTCGCTGTTGCTCAATCGCCTGTATCGCCCTACCGCTGAATTTCTTCGCGCGCAGCGCCAGAACAATATACTGAACAATCGTGAGAGCGTACGCAATCGAGCAGTTTGGCGACGTGAAAGGATTGAAGCTAGTTGATCGGGCAGAACCAAAGATCAGCGCTCGTCACGTATTAGTGCGCATCCAGGCCGCTTCACTCAATTATCGGGACCTGGTGGTGATGCGTGGACAGTATGATCGAAGTCCCCAGCTCGGCCGAATTCCTTTGTCGGACGGAGCTGGAGAGGTCATCTCGGTCGGTTCGGAGGTAACGCGATTTAAGCCGGGCGATCGAGTGGCCGGCTCTTTTTTTCAGGGTTGGATCTCTGGACGATTTCGGCCGGAGTTTCATCGGACCGCGCTCGGTGGTTCGATTGATGGCGTACTGGCGGAACTTGTTGCGTTCTCTGAGGAGGGACTTGTGCCGGTGCCGAACTATCTTACACTGATCGAGGCGGCGACATTACCTTGTGCCGCGTTGACCGCTTGGCAAGCGCTCGTGGTTCGTGGGAAACTGGCCGCCGGAGAAAGTGTTCTGTTGCTCGGGACGGGCGGTGTATCGATTTTTGGACTGCAGTTTGCCAAATCGAGTGGTGCGAAAGTGATCATCACGTCGAGTAGCGACGACAAGTTGCAACGCGCACGTGAGCTTGGCGCGGACGCGTGCATCAACTACCGGACCACTCCAGATTGGGGAAAAGAAGCTGTCCGCTTATCTGGCAGTGACGGCGTGGACCACGTTATCGAGGTAGGAGGCGCTGGAACGTTTTCTCAGTCAGTACGCGCCTGTCGGTCCAACGGAAATATCGGATTGATCGGAATTTTGGCCGGAAGAGAAACGAGTACCGAAATCTTCTCGATCGTTCCTAAGGGATTGTATGTGCACGGAATCTATGTCGGCAGCCGGGAAATGTTTGAGGCGATGAATCGAGCCTTGGAACAGAATCAAATTCATCCGGTGGTGGATAAGATCTTTCCTTTTGCGGAGGCCGCTAAAGCTTTTCGTCACATGGAAAGCGGCGCACATTTCGGGAAAATAGTGATCGAGTTTGATCGGTAGCGGTAGGGCTGAAACAATTCTGGACAGGTAGGGCGATACACAGCGGGCGAGCGATAGCGAGATGAGCTCGAGTTTCCGCGTTTAAGAGTGTTCGTCTTGCGGAGAATGTTTCTCTTGTTGAGCTTTGACGAACTCAAGCAGCGCTCCGGGTGCGGCGTCCGATACCGCCCAACAATCGAGGCCGTTTGCGTTCCAATACACGAGATTGTAGCCCTGGTAGCCGAAAGTCTTCTGCTTCGAGTCAGCGTCAGGATTTCGTTCCCGGCACATGAACAGGCTCACATAATGGTTCTTGAACCGATAGACCAGAACGGCAACGTTTTTACCTCGTACATAGTCGAGTCGTCCGCCGACCAGTTTAAAGCCTTGATCAGCGAAGTCGTGCACCGGTGGTGAGAAATCGAGTTTGCCGGCAAACCAAGGTTTGACGGTATGCTGGTCGCTCGATTCGACATCGACCAGATGTGAGCCGATAAGCGAGCGAATGTGATCGGATGCGACTTCGGTCACCATTGATGCTGGTCCAGTGGGAAGCATCCGTTGAATATTTGCATACAGAAACGCTCCAAAGATCGCAGCGGCAGCAATCGCGACAGGAACCCAAACGGCAGACGGAAACGAAAGGATCCTCGTGGCCGGCCGCGATGAGACTGCTAGTCTCTTGCGGACTTGGTCTGCGAAATCGCCAGGTATCGCGTAACGCAAATCTGGATCTTTAAGCCGTTGGCGGAGGGCTACTCTTAGCTCATATTGGGAGCGGCAGCTGGCACAATCGCGAAGGTGCTCTTCAATGGCAAGGGTTTTAGTCAGGTCGAGCTCATTGTCAAAGTAGGCGTCGAGCAAGGCCAATGTCTCTTCGCAATTCATTCGTTCTCTCTTTCCTTTTGGAGCAGAATGGCGAGTTGCTGTCGCGCCCGGGAAAGGCGGGACATCACCGTGCCGATCGGCACGCCCACTATATCGGAGATCTCTTTGTAAGAGAATCCGTCGAACTCTCTGAGGATAATCACGGTCTTGAATTCCAAAGGCAAAGCCTCCAGCGCCTCACGGATGCGTAATTTTGTTGAATTCTGGATAGCCAATACATTTGGGCCGGGCTTTGAGTCTGGAACTTCGGCTGCCGCCTCTTCATCGAGTGAGATAATATTGTGCTCCGACTGCTTGGCCCGCAAAGCGTCATAACAAACATTACGGACAATCCGAAGCAGCCAAGCTCGGCCAGAGTCGCCCTGGAACGACTCAAAATACCGAAAGGCCTTCAAGTAAGCTTCTTGAACGGCATCACGAGCGTCGGGTTCGTTTTTCATGAACCAGCGGGCCAGGTTGTATGCTTCTGGCATGAGCGGCAGCATCTGATTTTCAAAGCGTGTGCGCTGGCCTTGGTCATTCATTGAAAGCAAGACCATTAAATAGAAAACCAAACTTCTGGAAATATTATTCCCGGAAGGATGTAAAACGCCGGTAACGCCGGTAACGCCGACAACGCCGCTGCCCGACGACATGTCCGCCATAGCTTTAGCAAAGGTGGAAGCTTCCGGAGTTTCGAACGACGGGCGAAGTCGGATAGCGCGGTAGCGACCGAGAGCGGCGAAGCCGCGACTCAAGAAAGCCTGGGCGAAGCCCGGGCGAAGCCCTAGGAATCGAATCCCCCAAGTGGTCACGCACTGAAGGTGCGTTTCAATCTAGCGCTAATCCCGGAGATATCGTTCATCGCTGGGCACTCGCTAACGCCACAGAAAAGCCCGATCACACCGTCTGGTAAGCTCCGTGAGGGCTTTCGTTTCTCCGGTTATTTCACTCTTCTATTAGCTGCGCTCGGAGCCGTGCCCGCAGTTATTTCAGGATTGATACTCACCAACTGGGATGCCGTTGGCTCGGGGGTCACTTTACTACATCATTATTTCGTTTGGCCCTCTTTTGGACTGTTAATCGCACTGGTCGTCTGGCGTTCGATCGCGCGGCATCGAACCTCGAGAATTGGTTTTTCGATTTATCTAATCGCAATGCTGACCACAGCGGTGCTGATCAGTATCGCCGGATTCTGGGGGGCGAAATGGTTTTGAACCGTTAGTCCAGGTCTTCATGATGAATATTGAAGTAAAGGCTCTGATCACCAGTTTGTTGATCTCCGGAATGGTGGTCGGCGCTTTCCTGGGAACGGCGCGGATAGTTCAGTCCAACGCTGCCGTGCCATCCGGTAAATCAGCTCGGCAAAACAGCCCGATTGAAAATCCGAAGGTCGCGGCCGGAGCAAAGTTATTTGCCCTTAATTGTGCGCATTGCCACGGCATTGATGCCAGCGGAGACGAAGGGCCGGATCTCCACAAGGTAGCAAAGACCGACGAACGAATTAAGTCCACGATCCTGAACGGAGTTAAAGGCGAAATGCCGGCATTTGGCAAGAAACTAACTGACGATGATGCACGTACTCTGGTGACGTTTATTCGCAGTATGTCAGCGAAGTAGCACGATTGACTGAGAGTTGGGTAAGCTGGAGTTGGGAAAAAAGCATGGCGGCCGTTAGTCGGCCGCCATGCTGTATTTTCGACTCGGTTAGCCGTCGAGTTACTTATTTCGCTTCGGCGATCCGCTCGGCTTTATCGAGATTAGATTGATCAACAAGGAAGGGCTTGATTACTTCATCGTGCAAAGGCGCCTTTTTCCGAATATGATCGACGATGATTTCGAGAGCGGTTCGAACCTGTTTTCCCGGACTCTGTTCGATGGTTGCGGTTTGGTCGCCGGAACGAATCTTGGCTAGAGCTTCCGGTAACGCATCAAAGCCAATCACCAGCACCTTGCCCTTCGGGATCCCGGCTTGTTGTAGTGCTTCTTCTGCACCCAACGCCATGTCGTCGTTCGAACAAATGATCACGTCGGGTGGAGTACCAATCGAGGTCAGAAGGTTTTGGGTGACCGTCATTCCTTGATCGCGTTTGAAGTTAGCGGTTTGATCGGCCACAACCTTGTATTTGTCGCCGGCGGCTTTCAGCGTTTCAAGTGTACCCTTCGCCCGATCGATCGCCGGGCTGCTACCGGGTTCGCCGCGAAGGAAGATGATGCGCGCACCGTTGGGGAACTTCTTGATAACGTATTCGGCCATAGCGACGCCGCCGGCAACGTTATCGGCACCCACATGTGGTATCGGTTCGGTGGTCCCGGCAACATTGCGGTCGACCGTGACGATCGGAATTTTGGCGGCGATAACCTCGTTGGTCGCAGGCGTAAGCGCGTTGACATCATTCGGTATAAGTACGATTCCGTCGACGCCCTGAGTAACAGCGGTTCGTACCTCGCTCGACTGCGTGGGGGATTTACCTTGCCCGTCTTCCACGGTGACTTGGATGCCCAACTGTTTGCCTTCATCTTCCGCCTGCGTTTTCATGAAAGCGAAAAACGGGAAGGCAAGGTTTGGAACACTTACAACGACATGCTCGTTTTTGCCTTGAGCGAATATCGGAGCGGATTGGAACGCCAAAACCGTGGCGACCAATAGGAACCCGCAGAGGGTATGCTTTATTTTCATTAGGGGGACTATTTGGGGTGTTGTTTGGTTTAGAGAAATCAGTGAGTGGAAACGCTGCCACTTTTCGATTTGGCGAACGTGTCAAAGGCAACTGCCAGCACGATGATCACGCCGATGATGATTTGTTGGTAATAGGCTGAGACGTTCATGATCACTAGGCCGTTTAGCAGTACGCCGATTAAAACCGTTCCAACGACCGTTCCAAGCACGCCGCCCAAGCCGCCGAAAAGGCTGGTACCACCGATGACGACTGACGCGATGACCCGTAGTTCGAATCCATCACCAGCTACCGCTTCTGCGGAGTCGAGACGCGCAGTTTCCATAAAACCAGCGAGACCCGCGAGGAACCCTACTATCGCATAGACGCTTACCAAAATCCGATTGACTCGAAGTCCCGAGAGCCGCGCCGCTTCCGGATTTCCACCCACCGCGTAAACTTGCCGGCCATAGCGCGTGTATTGCAGTAAAATAAATCCGACCGCCGTGACGATCGCAAAAAGCCAGACTGGTACCGGCACAAATAGAAAGTTGCCGCTTCCCCACCAACGTAACCCGGGAGCGAACCCGCTGATTGGTGAACCCTCACCAGCTACCAGCGTCGCGCCTCGCCATACTGTCATGCCACCAAGGGTAACCACGAAAGGCGGTACCTTTAGGCGGGTGATCGCTAAGCCCTGTAACCAGCCACAAAGTAATCCGACGCCAGTTGCAACTGCCAATGCAACCAGCCAGGCGTAGCCGCCGAAAGCCATTGGATCTTCCGGCACCGCCCGGGACTCGCCAGTGCCCTTGAGGACCGCGGCGGCGCTCATCGCGGCAAACGCCAGAATTGCGCCCACTGACAGATCGATTCCCGCGGTGAGGATAACCAGAGTCATTCCGACTGCCATGACGCCGTAAATTGAAACGTCCGCCAGGATGTTAAAAAGGTTGCGCGGATAAATGAAACGGACGTTCTGGGTAGTAAAGAAAGCCATCAAAACGATTAGAAATAGGACTACGCCAAATCTTTCGAGAATAGCGATCCAGCGTATCCGCTTTTGGATTGCCGCGGATTCTGTTTCGGGAGCCGTTGCATCACTCATAGGGAGGTAGCGATAATTAATTGATTGGGTGATGAACGTGCGTTTCGCCGGCGCCAAGCGTCATAAGCTTCATCAACTTCTCTTCCGTAGCATCAGTTGCCGCCATTTCACCGGTGAAACGACCCTCCTTCACCGTGATAATGCGATCGCACAAAGAAATGATTTCCGGGAGTTCCGAGGAGACCACGACGATCGCGGTACCGGCTTCGGCCAGTTGCCTCAAAAGGTCATGGACCTCCGCTTTGGCGCCGACATCGATTCCCCGAGTTGGCTCATCCACGAAGAGAATTCTTGGTTTTAACGCCAAATACCTGGCCAGCACCACCTTTTGCTGGTTTCCGCCAGACAAAGTTCCGACGATGACGTCTTCATTGGCCATACGGATCCGGAGGTCCTGCTTAAACTGGCGGATCAGAGCAGTTTCGGCGTTTCGATCAACGAAATATCGAAATCGGCACAGCCGCTTAAGGCTCGGCAGAGTCAAGTTCCGGCGCACACTCTGCGTGAGAAAAAGAGCGTGTTGTTTGCGGTCTTCGGGAACTAGCGCCATTCCTAATTCAATGGCCGTTCCAGGCGAGTCGATCTTTACCGGTTTTTCTTCCAGGTAGATTTTCCCGGATTCGAACGGTTCGGCGCCATAAATTGCGCGAACCAGATCCGTTCTGCCGGCACCGACCAGTCCGGCCAGACCTAAAATTTCGCCGCCACGGACCGCAAAGCTTAAATCGCGCAGCATAACCGCTTGTGGGCTGGGCAGATTTTTGGTCCGGGAGAGGTGTTCGACCTTGAGCACAACGCGATTAGTTTGGCGGGAACCCCTGGAAGCATGGGCTTCGATATTGCGACCGACCATCATGCGCACCAGCTCTTCCAGAGAAGTATTTGCGACATCGCCAGTTCCGGCCAATCGACCGTCGCGGAGCACGGTATATCGATCGCAAATCTGTGGTACTTCGATCAACCGATGAGAAACGTAGATCACACTGATGCCGTGCGATTTCAGGTCTCGAACAACGGCGTGCAGCTTTTGCACTTCACGATCACTCAGCGCCGCGGTCGGCTCGTCGAGAATGATCAATTTGGCATTGATAGTGAGAGCGCGAGCGATTTCAACCAGCTGTTGCTCAGCTACACTTAAGGCGGAAACCGGAGTAGCGGGATCGACATGAAGATCGAGGCGGCTGATAGCAGAGATTGCGGCCCGCCGCAGGGCTTTCCAATCGACGAAATATCCTGGTCCCGGCTCGCGGCCGATAAAGACGTTTTCTGCGACCGACATGTTGGGCATCAGGTTGAATTCCTGGTAGACGGTGACAATGCCGTATCGCTGCCTTTCGGCTGGCGTTTGTAACCCAAGTGGCTGGCCCTCAAATTCCAGAATGCCGCTGTCCTGCGCGTGCGCTCCGGCCAATATTTTGAGTAGCGTGGATTTGCCCGCTCCATTCTCTCCCAGCAGCGCATGAACTTCGCCGGCATTCACCGTGAACGAGACCTCTTGCAGCGCGGCAATGCCTAAGAAACGTTTGCTAATGTTAGTCGCTTGCAGAAGAGGCATATAGCTTAGACAATTCCTGGTTCTCGGGGAATCAAGCGCCCCGCTTTTCGGATTCGACGCAAAGGTTGGGTTGAGGCTCGAATAATCAATCGAGGATTGAAATCCCGTTTTGCGCCGCCCAGAGATCGATCGTCGATGCGACGGATGATTGCGCGCATCGCAGTGACTCCCATCTGATAGACTGGTTGCGCAATCGTGGTCAAAGCCGGCTCATAGAGTTCCGCCATCCGAATGTTGTCATAACCAATGATCGAAACATCTTCCGGGACCCGCCTTCCCATTTGCCGCAATGCGGTCGCAGCGCCGATCGCGACGAGATCGTTGGCAGCAATCACTGCAGTCGGCGGGTGCGGGAGCTCGAGTAACCGTCTGATGCCGGCTTCTCCGTGCGGGACGTCAAAACCGCCTTCGACCCAGTACTGATCGAGGATTGGCAACCCATGATCCTGAAAGCCGATCTCAAATCCACTCAATCGATCCAGACCGACGATTGTTGGTGGCGGCTTGATCACACCGATTCGCTGGTGGCCCATTTCCACGAGATGAGCAACTGCAGCGTAGCCCCCTTGCTTGTTTTTGCTATCCACCACCACCGTTTTCGGATGAATGCGCAAATTGCCAAGGACGACAACCGGAACCCCATGCTCAATCAGATCGATCAAAGTCTCCCGGCAACGACTGTTTTCCATGTAACAGGCATCGATAAATCCGGCGATGGCATGGCGTCTCAGGAGTTGCAGGTAGGCCAGTTCTTTATCGGATTGGTTATCGGAATTGCAAAGGAACAGAGAGAACCCGTGCTCATGGGCCACATCTTCGACACCGCGAACGAATTCCGGAAAATAGGGATTAGTAATGCTTGGAACGATGACCCCGATCGTGAAGCTCTTACGTGCGCGTAAGCTGCTCGCTAAAATGTTCGGGTGATAATTGAGTTCGTCGATCGCTTGTCTGACCCGTATCCGAGTGGGTTCCGAAATACCGGGCTTGTCATTAATCACCGCGGATACGGTTTGAATCGACACGCCGACCAGCCGGGCAACATCGAATAGCGTTGCTCGGGCCGGGATGGTCGACGGAGGCGCGTTGCTCATGTGGAGGGAAGGTTCACATGAAGGTTCACGTAACAGCGTGTTTCTCAGCGTTTCTGGAGCGCTTGTCAAATCGGATCTTCCGGTAGGGTGGGCTAGGGACCGGCAGGAACCGGTCCCTAGAGGTGAGAGGTGAATGGCAAAGGCGCACCGGCAATCCTCGGTAGAATCCCGCCGGCCATTGTCCGAACAAAAAGGCAGGCTTCGTCGGACGCCGCCGGCGGTTTCTCACCAATCACGGGCTCTCCCCTCACTCCGTCTTCCAGCCTTCTAATTCCATCCAATGAGCTAATCGGCGGTCGTCGAGAGATATCACCGGAAACCAATCTCCGACTTTTTCGCGCTCCCACCAGCGTCCATCAGGATTGCCGAGCGGAACGAATTTATATTTGTACCAGATCGCACGGATGTATCGCGGTGGATGATCGGGAAACGGATTGCCGGCAAACAACTGCAGTGCGAGTGGATCGTTGTGTAGCAACTTCCAGACAAGGTGAATCGTCCAAGGATACTCATTGGGTGTCGCCATGGCGGCAAACCACATTTGCCAATCGAAATGCAGCTGGTAAGGAGCAACGACGGGAGGCATCTGTTTAAGGTCAACCGGCACACCCCGGTAAGGGTACTCCTTCCAGTTGGCGTCGTTATATGGGAGCTCCGCATCAGTACCTTCGAAGACCACGACATACTGATCTCTTCCGATGCTGCCAAACGCACCGTAGGTGTTCACCAATTCAAATGGATCGAACGACGTATTCATGATCTGGTGTTCACCGATTAAATTCAGAACTGGACGAATACTTAGGCCGGCAACCACGCAAGCGAGCAGCCACGAGATGACCAGTCGTGGCATACCTAGACGGGGCGAAACCGGTAAGAAGCGTTCACTCCATCGCCGCGGTATAAGTCTCCTCCAAAATGAATCGTCAAAGCACGCGATTACCGGTACCAGAGTCAACCAATCGAGGAACGACAGATTGCCGCTAAGGATGAGTGCTCCAAAAAAGAGGGCGATCACAGTCCCAGCTATGTGACGGGCGATTCGCGGCCAAAAGATAAACCAAGGCGCGATCAGTTCCGCTAGAAAATTGAACAGGACGCCAAACTGCAAAATTGGTTTGGGTAGAAAATGAAACCACCGACTCAGTGGGTTCGGACACGGCTGCGTTTCGAAATAGTAGTAGAGCGCGGTGAGATCCCGCCAACAAGGGTCTCCCCGTAGTTTGATCAGCGCAGCGCCGACCAGCAGGCGAAAAAGTAGCCAGCGAAAAAGCCAAATCACTGGGATCGGCACTTGACTCTTTGAGAACGGGCGGAGATCAAGGAACGGAGCAAGAAAGATGGCGAGAAAACCGGTTTCGCAAAGCTGTGATTCCCACCCGTAACCGTACCAGTCCTGACCGACATGGTTTATCGACAGGTAAAGGAACCAGAGAACTGCGAAAATGATCGAGTTACCGAAGCCCGCAACCACCACGCAGGCGAGCCCAAATCCGATCCAGGAAGCAACCAATAAAGCGGTGTCCGAGTGATCTAACCAAAAAATCGAGGGAAGCTTCAGGAACCCCGCCCAATCGGAACCCAATGCCTCGTGAACGCGTTGGAAGAACAAATCGAGCGGCAGAAGGCCATGGGAACCGATCAAAGGGATCAACTGTTGTGCAGCAACGAGGAAAGCGACCGCGTACACGAGTCCGAGAAGCCGTAGAAGAATGAAACGAGTGATCTGATAGGTCGACTTACCGTGTTGGATATCCGCCGTTTCTGTTTCCACCGAGAGTACATTCTCGCGAGAACGTGGTTCAGATTCAAATAGGGAAACGGGAGACGGGAATCCGGAATTTAGAATCTAGAATCAAGAATTAGCAGGGCGATACGCGACTTCGTCCGGCTGCTGCTGGATCCCGGCCAAGTCGTACGATCTTCGTTGCACGCATCGCCAGGGCGCGCCAACGCGCAGCGGCGTTCATGTGACCAGAGATGAAAGTTCGACAGAATAGTGATACCGAAAAAATTTTTTTCGCCCAAAAGGGAATAAATGGGGGGTAGACAGGTATCTATATTACGACGAAATAGAGCCGTCACACCAATCTCATGGAGAGAGAAGCACCCCCCCGGAAAATCCTGCAGCGTACCATATCAACAAAACCGTAACAACGGCCGTAAGGTATTAACTGCAGCCCCGCAAAAGTCCCAATAGTGTCACCTATTTGCCGAAAGCGCATTCAGGAAGCAATGAGCTTAGGCAAAAATCCCATTTGAGCATTCTTGTGGGAGAGAGTGGGTGACCAATAACGAACACGGCAAAGGGAATACCCTTCGCCGAGCAGTCTCATCCGTGTAGTTACAATTAACCTCATAAACAAAACCCCACTGCAGAAACTTCACCCCCCTCATGAAAATTCCTCCCTGGACTTTTCTCTGTTATTCTTTCGTTTTTGGACCGCTCGGTCTGATTCACGCGATTCAGCCCGATTTCGGACCGAACGTGACCGTATTTGACCCGAGCATGTCCGCCGACACGATTCAGATCGCGGTGGATGCGGTCTCCCAAGTGCAGGCATTGCCCTCGAGCCAGTTCAATACCGCGCGCCACGCGTTCCTCTTCAAGCCTGGCACTTATAATGTCAATGTCGAGGTTGGCTACTACACCTCGATTGCCGGGCTGGGTCTGTCCCCCGATGACGTGACCATCAACGGCCTCGTGCACGTCGAGGGCACTGGTGGGCAAGGCGAACCGGGGAGCCCAAACGGCGTGTTCACCGACAGCGCTCTCGTTAACTTCTGGCGCTCGGCAGAGAACATGCACGTTATTCCCCAGAGCGGTCAGACGGAGCGCTGGGCCGTTTCTCAGGCGTCCCCGTTCCGCCGGATGCACGTGAGCGGCGGCTCGCAGCCGATCGGTGCCACGCCGCTTTTTTCGATCATGCCGCTCTATGGGGGCTTTTCGAGCGGCGGCTTCATCGCGGACTGTCTCATTGAAGACAAGGTGCTCAACGCCTCGCAACAACAGTGGCTGACGAGGAACAGTCTCATCGGTAGCTGGTCCAACGGGGTCTGGAACCAGGTCTTCTCCGGCGTTGTGGGCGCCCCTGCGCAGTCGTTCCCCAAGCCCCAACCGTACACCACGCTGCCGCAGAGCCCATTGACCCGGGAGAAACCCTTCCTCTACGTCGACCCGGCCGGCAACTTCAACGTCTTCGTTCCGGCGCTACAAAGGAATTCCTCAGGAATTACGTGGGGGAACAGACCGGCGCCCGGTTCGTCGATCCCGATCACCAACTTCTTCATCGCCAAACCGACGGACTCTGCGAAGGCGATCAACCGCGCTCTTGCCAGCGGCCAGAACCTGATCCTTACTCCGGGCGTCTACCACCTGGACCATACGATCGAGGTCAAGCGCCCTGACACCGTGGTGCTGGGGCTGGGCTTCCCCACGCTGATATCGGACACCGGGGCCGTGGCGATGTCGGTCGCCGACGTGAAGGGGGTCAAGCTGGCCGGACTGCTATTCGACGCCGGCCCTGTGAGCTCACCGGTGCTGCTGCAGGTGGGCACCCAGGACGCCCATAAGAGCGACCCGGCCGACCCGACGTCGGTCCAGGACGTGTTCTTCCGCATCGGCGGCGCGGCCCTGGGCAAGGCCACTACGAGTCTCGTGGTCGACAGCGACAACGTCCTGCTGGACGACATCTGGGCTTGGCGGGCTGACCACGGCAACGGAGTGGGCTGGACGACCAACACAGCCGATACCGGCGTGATCGTCAACGGCGACGACGTCACAGCGTACGGCCTGTTTGTCGAGCACTACCAGAAGTACCAGGTCATCTGGAACGGCGAGAATGGCGCCACGATCATGTTCCAGAATGAGATGCCGTACGATCCGCCGGATCAGGCCTCCTGGTCGCACGACGGCATCAACGGCTTCGCCTCCTACAAAGTAGCCGAGGACGTCAGGTCCCACCAAGGTTGGGGGTTGGGGGCCTACTGCTTCTTCGAAGTCAACCCGAGCATCGTCAACGCCCACGTCTTCGAGGTCCCCAATAGCCCTGGGGTCCAATTCCACGATCTCGTCACCGTCTCCCTGGGCGGTGTCGGCACCATTGAACATGTCATCAATGACACCGGAGGGACGGCCAATAGCTCGAACCAGGTCATTGACCTCGTGAGCTACCCGTGAGAAAACGCTGTTAAATCGGCCCTCGATTCTTGATCGATTCCCGGAAACCTGAAAGCGGAAGCCGGTGGTCGGGATTGAACCGACGACCCAGCGCTTACGAAGCGCTTGCTCTACCACTGAGCTACACCGGCACGAGAAGAGGCAACCTATTTATCAGGACAGCGAAAGCGTCAAGCAAAGAAGTCTCGGAACCCGACCCATCAAAATGTGCGATGTGGTCCGTCAGATCAACGAGCAACCAGGACGATTGATGCGGACTGAAGAAGCGTACGGACATTGAACTAGGCGCCAGCCAGAGCCATAACGAGAACAGGTAGTATACGCATTGAAGTATCTAGACTGACGGAGCGGAGCTGGCCGCTCCGCCATTCCCGTTTTTCCTCGACAGGAGAGGACTAACCTGGAAAATGCCCGGCGGGAAAGATATTTTTATGGCGAATGAGACTGACCCACTAGGCGGGGTTTCCCAAGAGGAAACGCAGAAGTCAGTGCAATCCTCCGGGGAGATAACTCTGGGATCGGAACAATCTCAGCATCTTTCAGAAGAGGGCTATGCACCTCCGTGGCTACGCATGGATCCGGAATTGAGCCGGACCGTTTTATCGAAAACTGAAGAGGAACTCCTCGGCGCATTGGCGGCGTTGATGCGGAATAAG
>DATNNZ010000495.1:0-10078 GCA_035601575.1 Chthoniobacterales bacterium | reverse complement strand
TGATCTGTCTTCGAAAATGCGGACAAGCAGTTGTTTAGTTTTGTAGGTTTATTTGATTGTTCAAGAGTTTTTCGAACTCGAGTGGGGAGAGATAACCGAGCGCTGAGTGGAGGCGCTTGGGATTGTAAAAGGTTTCGATGTAATCGAAGAGCATGGTGTGAGCCTCTGCATGATTTTTTGGGATTCGATTCTGGAAGCATTCGGTTTTTAGCGTGGCGAAAAAGCTCTCCATGGCAGCGTTATCGTAACAACAGGCTCTGCGACTCATGCTGGGGGTGACATCATGGGTTTGAAGCGCTTTGCGGAAGTCCTGGGCAGCGTATTGAACACCGCGATCGGAATGATGCAGCTGAGGAGCCGTTGACCAGCTGCGCACCGCTCGCTCAAAGGCTTCGAGCACCAAGGGTGCGGCTAAAGAGTGGTCCAATTTCCAACCGGCCAGTCGCTTGGAACAAAGATCCATTTCTGCGGCCAGGTAAAGCCAACCTTCTTGCTGAGAAGGGATGTAGGTGATGTCGCCGGTCCAGACCTGATTGGGTCGCTGTGGCGGCTCTGGAAGCTCCTTCAATCGATTGGGAGCGATCGGTTGATCGTGACGGCTCTGAGTAGTTGGAGGCCGGAAACGGCGTTTCTGCACCGCTTGGAGTGCTTGCTCATCCATGAGCCGGCGGATGCGATTCTTTCCGCATTGGATCCCTTGGCGCCGAAGCATCTGCTGGATGCGTCGACAGCCGTAAGTGTTGCGGCTTTGCACAAAGATGACTGCGATTTGCTCGGCTAGAGTGGCATCCTGCTGACGCCGATTGCGTTGGTTCTTCTGGGTGTGATCGTACAGGCCGCTGCGACTGACCCCAAGAGTCAGGCACATTTCTGCGACGCTGTAGCAGGATTGCTCGGTTTTCATCTTGGTGATCACTTCGTAGAATGCGGCGGTTCCTGGCCCAAGATGCCCAAGGCTTTTTTTAGTATGTCGCGCTGCCGGCTAACCGTTTCCAGCTCCCGTCGCAACCGCGCGTTTTCCAGCACCAGAGCCGCCGCGTCGGCTGCTAGCGGGCCGCCACCCCCCGGCGGCCCGCCAGCAGCCGAATCCTTTGCATAAACCTTAGCCCAGCGTTTCAAGCTCCAGACCGACACTCCCAGCTCTGCAGCCAACTGTTCGGCCGTCCGAATCCGGGATTCCAACATGCTAACCGCATCACGCTTAAACTCTTCGTCAAAGCGCCGGCCAAATTTACTCCTTAGTCTCTGATCTTTCTCTCGCACGGTTCAGGCTTAGTTTACACCTGTCCGCAAATTCGAGGACACCCCAATAGAGAGCAACGACATCACCATTATGTGTGAGACAACTAGCTAGAGCCTGTTGCGAAATGGGTGGTTATTTTTTTGCCTTGGCCGGAATGATGCGCTCCTTATTCAAGGCCGCAAGTTCGCGCAAGCGGTCCTGGAGTTCAGACCAAGCGTCAACTCCGTGGCGTATTTGAGCCTCTGCATTCTGGGGAACATAGTAGCCGGTGGTTTTGCCGGTGTTTCCGCGGTAACTGAGGTATAAATGTGGACCGTGCTTGGGGCCGCCATGGTGACAGCGGCATCCTGGATTTCCACACCGGCGATAAGTCTCAGATAACGATCCGTAAATTGCCACTTGCGCCAGTCGCCTGATCTGGCCGAGCAGTCGCAGGCGGTTTGCTGAAGCTTGGCTTTTGATCGTTGGCATCGCTTCACCCACTGCGGCAGCTGTGCTTGCCGCGGTTGTAACCGGCTCGAGTCATCGCCACAAGGTTATGGGCGATGATGCACCAGCCAACGTGTCTTTCAAATCCAATCTCACCCTTGTAAAGGGCTCGCTGCATCCCAAAGCGGTGTTTGAGCGTGCTCAGCCGCGCTTCAATGCCTGCTCTCCAGCTTTGGCCGCGCCGAAACCAGCGCTCTTTCTGCCGGGCGGCCCGGGCGGCACTTAAACGACCGCGGCCGGGGAGAACTACCTGCTCGACTCCCAACTGGGCGGCAGCCTTTTCGTTGGCGCTGTTCCAGAAGCCCCGGTCAGCGGCAGCCAATCGTGGTGCTTGACCAAATAGCTCCACATGTGCCGTCAGCGCCGGTATCCATTGTTGCTGATCGCAGAGGTTGCCCGAAGCCACCGCATAATGACTAACCACTCCGTTTTCGACTTCGTCGATGCGGACCAAGCGCCCAAACTCATTGGGCTTGTGAGCCTTGCCTTTGCGAATCACCGCACTGTGCGGTTCAAACAGGCTCAAGATCTTCTCGGGATGCCGTGTCTGTGCCTCCAGAATTCGCGCCTGACTCTGGGTGATGATCTTTTCAACTAAGGGCAGGTAGTGTTTCAGAGAGCCTTCTGCAGCAACGACCTTCATGAAAGCTTCGGCTCGAGCCACCAATTGGCCGTCCTTGAGATCCTCAAGGACGGCTGCGGCCTGAGCGCTTACTCTGCGGGTCAGAACGATTAGTTTTTTGTAGCTTTGTTTTAACTGTTCTTGCCCCGCCTGCGTCAAAGTCCTAGCCGCCCGACCAATCTCCAGCAACCGATGTTTGCTCGCTCGAGCGTGATTGACCATTCGAAGTTCCGACTCCTGGCAACCCTCGGCTATGCGTTGGACATATCGTGTCATGATCCGCAGCGAATCGGCCAGCAACGCGCTGTCGGTTGGATGGTGGATATTGGTTTCCACTGCGGTGGTATCGGTACGCAGCTTCTTTCCGGCGATGATGGCCGCCGCTTTGGCCTGCTGCACGATCCGCTGGTGGATCTGCTCAGTGCCTTCCTTGCCAAAGAGCGCAAAGCTCCGACACAGATTGCTAAAATTGGGAATCGGATCCTCATAAAAGCGGGTGAAGCGCCGATACAGAAGGCTGGCTCGCAGCTCCCGGTGAAGTTCCCGATACGACCAACCTTTGATGTGTTTGAGCACGACACAACGCAGGAGCCGATCCGGAGCAATCCCTTCACGGCCCGCTGTGCTGGAGCCTGGCGAGCGCATGGCCAAGGCCCGAGTACTTACAGCTAATAGCTCCGGGTCCTCAAGCAGGCAATCCAGCGAATCAAGCACCGGGTCGCCCATAGCGGCCACTTCCTTGAAGAAGGCGAAAGCAAACAAAGAGGCTGGACGAACCGTCTTAGCGATCACTTTCCTAATCGATATAGTCGATTAGGTATCCTTGGTGCAACAACAAAATAAAAAATCTTTGCACAACTGCCCGCTAGTCCTTCGGCGCAGTACCCGCACCGCGAAAACCCATTTCGCAACAGGCTCTAGCTAGCAAAAGGCCAGACAAATTGACGGACCAGAAAAAAAAGCTTTTCGACGCGATTTAGTCGGTATTTGCACCAAAACACCCTGAATTTGTCTCTCTCGATCTTCCGTAACAAGGCAAAATAGATTCTGCGCATTCCTTCTGCCGCTACCATCGAAGCGCGATCTTCTCGGGGTAGCGCAGTCTTCGCATTGGCGAAAAAGTCCTTTGCTCTGATTGCTTGGAATTCCATCAGCCGAACGAACCGCTCGTCGTACTCCCGTTGCTCCAGGGCGTGCGGGGAGTAGCCAAACTGTTTCATTTCGTCGAGCGGTAGATAGATCCGACCGCCGTTTTGCAAATCGGTTTCCACATCCCGAATAATGTTGGTGAGTTGTAGCGCCATTCCCAGCTGATAGGCGTAATCGCGGCAACCCGAATTTCGATAACCGAAGATCTCAATACTAACTAATCCAACCGCGCTGGCGACCCGATAACAATATTCGGAAAGTTCGGAGAAATTCGAATAACGGACCGGCTGAAGGTCCGACTCCACGCCGGTTAAAATGTCTTCGAACAGCTTGAGAGAGATTCGGTATTTATTAATCAGCGCGCGTACTTCTCCGGCAAACGTTGGTTCGTCCATCGTCTTTTCTCGAAGCCATTGGCGACAGTTCTGAAGCCACTCCCGTCTCTTTTCTAGAGCAATCCCTGGATCATCCGCCATATCGTCAACCCGCCGGCAAAATGCGTAGAATGTCGTGATATCGCGCCTTTTTTCTGCGGGAAGAGCAAGAAAGGCGAACGCAAGATTAGAGCGGCTTTTTTTGGTAATTTGGTCGGCTGAACTCATCCGCGTCGATCCTGTCCCACGGATTCTTTCAGTTTTCCACGATCGAATTCCAGTACCACATCGTCGAGGTGGACTTGGACGTGGGCCGCGCACGTGGCAATCACTGCAATCCCCAGATGTTCCTGAATTCTGCGAATAGCTCGCTGCAAGAGATCGGTTGAAGCGGGGTCGAGATTTTGGCCGAGCTCCTCCACGATCAACAGCCGGGGATGGTGCACAATGGCCCGGGCGAGTGCTGTCAGGGCTTGTTCTGGTGGCGGTAATTCCGCCGGCTTGAGTTCGACGATCGGCATTATTCCAATCAGATTGAGTATCTCTTCCGTGATTCGCTTTGCCTCTCTCGCATCCACTTGAGCTATCTTAAAGAGTGGCATCGCCACGTTCTCCAGAACGCTGAACGAGGGCAAAAGAAACGGCGCAGCAAAAAGAAAGCCGAATTTTTGATTTCGAATTTCGCTTAGAGCCTCGCTATCCAAGCCGGTCACTCTTTGTCCCTCAAGTCTGAGTTCACCTCCTTCCGGTTGCAACCTCAGCCCCAGAAGCTGCAGCGCCAGATGCTTGCCTCCGTTCTCTGGGCCGATCAGCTTGTAGAGCCGAGCTGCCTGGAATCGATAGGTAAACTCAAGGGATCCAAATTCGGGTTCGTCCGATTTTCGGGTGATTCCCAAGGCCGCTAAGAGATCATCCGCCATAAGGCTTCGTCACAAGAAAATAGCAAATCGCAAATAGCAAATAGCAGATTAATGCAGTCTGGATCGAATCCCGAATCTAGCAGACTGTTTCGGACGAATTTTCTCTTTCCACTGCCTGGCGGCCAGGCCAACCGGCTGATTTGGTATTTGCTATCTGCTATTCTTCAAAAGCGGATCTCTTTCCGTTGTCTTCGCGCATTTCGATAGAGACAAACCCAGGCAGCCAGAAACCAGGCGGCACATATCGCCTTGGCTCCGCTGAGTAGAAATAAGCCAAGCAAATAGGGAACAGATCCGTTTTTGTAACCGCCCAGCCAGCCTGCTCCAGCCCAACAGACTAGAAAGAGATGCATTCCGGCGACCATCAGGAACCAAAGCACCCGGTACCAATGTTGGCGCATGAACGCCGCATGTTCGGTAATTGCTTGCCGAAACGATTCGTTATGCAGAACCAATGAGATTTGCATCGAACAGAACAGGAGCAAAGCAATGGCCATGAGTGGCCGAACGGTCTGCTCCACATACTGAACGGCAGCACTGGTGAAATCCGTAAACTGCCCGATCCAGAGATAGCTAGCCAGCAGCGGCAGGTGGATCCCCAACGAGCTGACGAGCAAAATCAGTCCCGCCCATTTTGCCAAATGCGCCATCCGCTTTAGCGCGAAGATAAAAACGCGCTCCGGCGGCGAATCGATACCGCGTATCCAGACAAAAGCCAACAAGACCAGATAGACCTGAATGACCAATCCGAACAAGTACTCGAAGGCAAAAGAGAGCGAATCGAGGACCGCTCCGAGCCGAAGTAAAAAAATGCCGTCGAGATACTGATTAAGCCAGCGAATCCCCAGTCCAAATATCGGCTTCAGTAGCGCTCCGAACGCACAGATTACCAACCCAAAGTAAACTGGGATCCACCATCGGCCCAAGCGAACACGCATCTCCTGAATGAGCGCAAAATGAGAGTTGCCCCAATTGAGGAGGAACAAAAGCGCAGCAATTCCGGAAAGAGGAAAACTGACTACCACCTGATTGAACAAGCCGGACAACAGTTCCAGGGCCGGTAACCAGGCTCGGCTGGCGGCCAATGCCCAATTCCACGCTCGCGGGGCGGGCCAATACACCAGGTCATAGAGCGAAAACTTTATCTCTCCTAGTTCCCACGCTTCTGCCAATTGAAAGACCCAATAGGCGAAGCTCATACCAGCCAGCCACAGCCAGATGCGGGGATAACGTTTCAATACTCGCAGCCCGTCCCGAAAAAACGGAAGCGCAGGATTACCAAAGATTACGAAGGCGTAGGCCAGAATTCCGGCCCCGATCTCGGTAATCCATCTGGCGTCCAATCCCTCAGGTACTACTGAACTCACCGGCTAAGCAGCCTGTCGAACTTCGAGGTCAACCGAAAGAATAATTTGCGGTTTTTTAGGCAGAAGCGCGCGCTACGAGGAAAGACTGTTTGCCGCTCGACTCCTACCTAAACGTGCCCGTGAAGCCTGACGTTGGTAGGGGCGAAAACCTCGGCGCATCGGCTAGCTGCGCGAGTTCGTTCCGCATCCCCAAGCGCCGGGTTTGAGTCCTACCATTGACGCGCACGCGAACGCCTTCGGAACAAAAATCCGACGGGATGCTACTGAGCAAATCCCCAGTGGCTCGTGAATGGCCAGTAAATAAAAAGGCCTTTTCCCACCACGTTCTTCTCGGGGACAAAGCCCCAGTATCGGCTATCCAGACTATTGGCACTGTTGTCTCCCAAGGCGAAATAGGTGTGCGGTTCTACCCGCACGCTCGATCCGGGATCGCCTAAATAGATCATCTGGTGCCCCGAATGATCGTTGGTGTATCCGGTATATCCGTTCTGCCTCGACATCACTCGCTGAAAGGCGAAGGCACGCGCTAGCTTGCCGTTAATGAACAAGGACGGCTCTTTGATCTGAAGGATATCACGCGGTAACCCAGCCAAGCGTTTAATATAGTGTTGGCTCGATCCGTCCGGAGCCTGTGAAATCCCTATGATTTGATTAGTTTTGAAAACAAAGATATCTCCCCGTTTTGGCTGGGAAAAATTGTAAGAGACCTTATCAACAAATACTTGATCACCGAGATCGGCGTACGCGCGGACGATCGGCTCGCCCCGCTGAAAAGTAGCACCTGGATAAACCTCCAGCTGACGTTCGAGCACCTCGGGGGAGATTCCGATGACATAATTATGCACAACCGAACCGGGAGAGTGAGTTGTTATTAAAGAACCATCCCAAAAGTATTTCACTTTGTACGGCTGGATCGAGCTTACGGTCTCGCTTTCTTCCGAGGCCGTAATGTCTTCGTAAGATCGACCCAGCGTTAGAAACTGAAACGCCCGTACCAGGGGATTCGGGGGCGGCGCATCCATCCTTTTCGCAATGATTCCGTTTAAAGTCGGCTGCATTGAGCCGGTCGGAATTTTGAAGGGCTGGAGATAGTAGGTGCGTAACCCAATTGCAATTGCGACAACCACCAGGATCAGCTCCACATAATCCCGAATGGCTGTATTGGGGTTCGGCGGATCCAAACGATGCAACGTTGTCTCGAGTGTTTTTACCGCCGGCTCAACTTCCGCTTTCGAGCGGCCTTTCAACGCCGATTTGAGCTGAGCCAAATCGGATCGCACGGTTTCCATGAGTTCCGACGGTGCAACATCTTTGCGATAGTTGATCAGTCTTTCCGCCGCCTTAGCGAGCGCACGTCCGTTTGTGATGTGTTGCGGAGTAACCACGATGTCAGTTGGTCTTCAGCACTTGGATGAAAGCTTCTTGCGGAATATTGACCTTGCCGATTGCTTTCATCCGCTTTTTTCCTTCCTTTTGCTTCTCCAGCAACTTTCGCTTTCGAGTGATGTCGCCACCGTAGCATTTCGCGGTCACATTCTTTCGTAGCGCCGACACATTCTCACGCGCGACGACTTTCCCGCCGATCGCCGCCTGGATAGCGACCTGAAATAGCTGTTGAGGAATGACCTCTTTTAGTTTCGCAGCTAGCAATCGTCCACGTGTCTCCGCTTTGTCCCGATGGACGATACTGGAGAACGCGTCCACTGGTTCTCCGTTCACTAGCATATCAAGCTTCACTAAATCGGCCGATCGATAACCGGCGTATTCGTAATCCATCGAGCCATAGCCGTGAGTCAGCGACTTAATCTTGTCGTTGAAATCGACCAGAATTTCGTTCAGCGGCATAGTCGCAGTCAGCATCACCCGACGCGTATCCAGCGATTCGGTGTGCTCGACTTCACCTCGCTTTTCCAAAATCAACTGCATCATATCCCCGATATTCTCATTTGGACACAGGACGAAGCATTTTACAATGGGCTCGCGCACCTCATCGATGACACTCGGATCAGGTAAGTGGGCTGGATTATCGACCTCCAGTTTTTCGCCGTTTGTCTTCACCACCTCGTACACAACACTCGGGTAGGTCGCGATGATATCCATGTCGAATTCCCGCCGGAGCCGCTCTTGCACGATCTCCATGTGTAATAAGCCAAGAAACCCGCAACGAAAACCATAGCCGAGCGCGATCGAATTCTCTGCCTGATAGACAAAGGCCGAGTCGTTGATCTGGAGTTTGCCCAGCGCCATCTTGAGATGTTCAAAGTCAGCGGTATTGATCGGATAAATCCCGCTGAAAACCATCGGATGAATTTCTTGGAACCCCGGCAATGGCTCGTGGGATGGATTCCGTTGCCCGGTCAAGGTGTCGCCGATCTTGATTTCGGTACTCGATTTAATGTTGGCGATGAAGTAACCAACATCGCCCACTTTTAACTCCTGTTGCGCGAGCGGCTTGGGGGTAAAGATCCCGACCTCTTTGATTTCGTAGCTCTTCGAGGTGCTCATTAACTTTACGGGCTGACCGGCAACAATATTTCCCGAAAATACCCGCGCGTAGGCAATAACCCCCCGATAGATATCGAACAGTGAATCGAATACCAGCGCCCGTAACTTCTCGTCCTCTAAAGTTGCCGGAGGCGGAATCCGGTGGACAATGGCTTCGAGTATTTCGTCGATCCCAATCCCCGTTTTTGCGCTCGCCAAAACGGCTTCATCGGCCGGAATCGCGAGAATGTCTTCAAGCTGCTTCTTCACGGTTGGGATATCCGCATTTGGCAGATCAATTTTATTAATGACCGGAACGATCGTTAAGCCCTGCTTTAACGCGAGATGCACGTTGGCCACAGTCTGCGCTTCGACTCCCTGCGCTGCATCTACCACCAGGATGGCGCCTTCACAGGCAGCGAGACTTCGGGAGACCTCATACGAAAAATCTACATGGCCGGGTGTATCCAAAAGATTGAATCGATAGCTCTCTCCGTCTTTAGCCTGATATTGCATCGTCACGGGATGGGCCTTGATGGTGATTCCGCGTTCACGCTCAAGATCCATTGAATCAAGCAACTGGTCCTGCTTCTCCCGTTCTTCGATCGCGCCGGTGGACTCCAACAAACGATCAGAGAGAGTGGTCTTCCCGTGATCGATATGAGCAATGATACAGAAATTGCGGGTGAAACGCCTGGGCATCCGAGAGCCGCACTATTGTTCAGCCCAGAACACACGTCAACCAGAGGGAGCGCCGAGAGTAAGACAGAGGTGAGAGGTGAGAGGTGAGAGGGGTGGTGGGTTCAGGACATCGGTAACACTTTAGGTTCAGGACATCGGTAACACTCAATCACTTCTCACCGATCACCTTCCCCCTCTCCCATGCGCACCGTTCTTGCGAGCTTGTGAAATATTTCACTTGCTCCCCCAATTGCACATCATAAGCTTGCTTTTATGGCCACGATCGCTCCGGCTGCGTATGACTCAAAAGTGGAAGGTAACATCATCTTTTCCCAACTGGATGCTTGTATCAATTGGATGCGGAAAAATTCGCTCTGGCCAATGCCGATGGGTCTGGCTTGTTGCGCAATCGAGTTGATGGCGGCCGGCGCCTCCCGATTCGACATTGCTCGATTCGGGGCTGAGGTCATGCGCTTCTCACCTCGCCAATCCGATGTGATGATTGTAGCGGGCACGGTGACTTACAAGATGGCCTTAGCGGTAAAGCGTATTTACGATCAAATGCCGGAACCAAAATGGGTGATTGCCATGGGAGCTTGTGCCTCTTCCGGTGGGATGTATCGCAGCTACGCCGTCCTCCAAGGCATTGATCATCTCCTCCCCGTGGATGTCTACGTCAGCGGTTGCCCACCCCGTCCGGAAGCTTTGTTAGAGGGATTGATGAAACTGCAACACAAGATCATGCATGA
>DATNNZ010000494.1:0-2754 GCA_035601575.1 Chthoniobacterales bacterium | reverse complement strand
GATTGGCTGGCGTTACAATATTCCGGTTTTCAGTTGGCTGTGGCTGCGCGGGCGCTGTCATGAATGCGGGGAACGAATCAGTCCACGTTACCTGTTCGTCGAAACGATTACCGGAATATTCTTCGCGGCCGCCTGCTGGAGGTTCGGTTTTCCGCTCATGATTCCCATCTGGGTCTTTGGTTCGCTACTGATTCTGACCACTTTCATCGACATCGAATTTTTCTTAATACCCGATATCTTGACTAAGCCAGGTATCGTAGTTGGGCTCGCCGCCAGCCTCCTTTTCCCGGAACTGCAGGGTACCTCTTCCCGCTTGATGGCCGGTGGTCTGTCGATCGCCGGCGCCGTGATTGGCGGAGGTCTGCTCTTCCTAGTAAGCGAACTCGGTAAAATGGCGTTCGGCCGCTACAAAGTGATTCTGCCCGCCGCAAGTCCGTTCAGTTTCCAGGCGGCGTCTCCAGCGAGCGAAAACGAACGTCACCGAACGACTGCGAACGTCAACGAACAACAGCGAACGGCACCGGACGGCGGCGAAGATGACGCACGCATCGTGATCGATGATGAAGCATTCCGATGGGATGATCATTTCTTTCGAAAGAAGGATCGCATTCGGATCCGTGCCGAAGAAGTGACCATCAACGGCGAGGATTTTCAGCGCGTCGATTTGACCTTTTATTACGATCGCCTTGAAACCGTTCACGGCACTATCCTGCTGACTGATCTCCGTTCCGTGGTGGGCCGAACTGCCTACGCGGAATTTCCTCGTGAAGCGATGGGGTTGGGGGACGTAAAGTTGATTGCCGCCATCGGAGCGTTTACCGGCTGGACCGGAGCACTGTTTACGATTCCGGCCGCCTCCCTGGTAGGCGCAATCTACGGTGTCGGAACGATTCTGATCGGTCGCAGAGATTGGTCTAGCAAAATTCCATTCGGCCCGTACCTGGCAATTGGCGCCATCTTTTGGATTTTCTGGGGCAAAGAGTTCCTGACCTGGTACCGATCGTTCGGCTGACGCCGAACGATGATGACAAATGACAAATAGCAGATAGCAAATTTGCCAAATACGCCTCCAGTCTCAGCGGGACCTGGACGCTAATGCGAACCTGCTAGCGCGGCGCAACAGAAACCGCAGTCGCCATCGCTTGCAATGGCACCGGACGCACGGCTAAGACCCAGCCTGAACAGAAATTCGAGATCCAATTCCCAAGGTCTTCGGAAAAAGCAGCAAGCTCCGGCTTTAATCGAGTCGGAACCGGCCCGACGGATTCACATGCCGGGGTTGAACCGTCAAGGCAGGATGACAAGGATGGCGACTGCGGTTCTTGGCAGGCCCAAGCGCGCAGCTCCGCGGCAACTTCAGGTCGCGGCCGAGACCGAAGAAATATGGGGCTAGTCGCCGCTACCGAAGAACTGCAGCTATACTACCACTCGTAATGGTCAATTCCTCTTTTTCTCTTTTCGATTTCGGATGCTGGCTCGTGGTGTTTCTAATCTCCCTGAGTACACACGAAGCGGCTCACGCGTTTACCGCGCAAAGACTCGGCGATGTAACGGGTTATTTAGGCGGACAAGTCACTCTCAACCCAGTGCCCCACATTAGAAGAGAGCCATGGGGTATGCTGATCATTCCGATTCTCTCGTATATCTCTTCCGGATGGATGATCGGGTGGGCGAGCGCGCCCTATAATTCTGCTTGGGCAGAACGTTATCCTAAACGCGCTGCGGTGATGGCCATGGCTGGCCCGGCGGCTAATTTCGCGATCGCTTTGCTAAGCTGGTGCGGCCTGAAGATCGGCTTGCTTGCCGGAACGTTTGTTCCTGGCAATGGATGGCGTTTCTCTGATGCCGTGGTGTCGGTCGAACCCGGAATCTGGACTGCTATCGCCTCGTTGTTAAGCATCGCTTTCTCACTCAATGTGCTCCTTGGCGTGTTCAACCTACTTCCTTTGCCTCCACTCGATGGGAGCGCTTTGCCGCTCTTTTTTCTGCATGGCGAAATAGCGCGTAGTTACCAGCGTTTTAGTCGAAGCGCTGCGCCGGCAATGTTGGGGATATTTGTTGCCTGGCAGTTTTTTCCCAGAATATACCGCCCATTGTATGCCTGGCTGGAATCGACATTGCGCGGGTGAGGAAAGAACGCCGGGAACGTCGAACTGTGTGAGAGGTGATTAGGAGAAGCGGATAATGAACTGTAAGCCCTAAATGCTACGAAGACCGAAAAAGCGAAAATCGGCCCTCTCACCTACCGATCACCTCTTACTGATCACCGATCACCGATCACCTCTTACCGATCACCGATCACCACTCACCGCCTTCTACCCCGGCGGCCATCCCATATGTCTCCCGCCCAATACATGGACATGCAGATGGGGGACCGTCTCGCCGCCGTCTCTTCCGTTGTTGATCACGATGCGGAAACCGCCTTCGGTTAACCCAAGGTCCTTAGCCAGGTCTCGAGCCACCAGCAACAACCTACCCAGAAAAGCCTGATCCTCCCGCGCAGCTTGAGCAATCCGTGGAATTACTTTTTTCGGGACGACCAAAAAATGAACCGGAGCTTGCGGATTGACGTCGTGGAAGGCCACGATCTCGTCGTCTTCGAAGATAAACTTGGCCGGGATTTCGCGGGCAATAATCTTTTCAAAGATCGTCATCGAATCGTTAATAGCACCTGAGGCGGCGTGTCGCCACGCTCCATTTGGGCGCGGATATAATCAACGATCTCGTTCCGTAATTGCGTACAACTCCGACTCC
>DATNNZ010000493.1:0-3611 GCA_035601575.1 Chthoniobacterales bacterium | reverse complement strand
AACTCGATGGAATGCCGGCGTATTTCATTAAGCTCCCAGAAGATCAGCGTTTGGTTATCGTGAAATATAAGAGCTCGATATTTCGCATTTCATACGGCCCTAATGATCACAAGCCGATCGATAAAACACTGGACGCAATTTTCAATAGAATGATGTCGACCGTGAAATTTAAGAAATGATGAATTTGTCAGCTCAGGAGGTTGCTATGAAAAAAATGGTTTATTTAACAATGTTGATCTGTTTAGGAAGTGCATTCACGAAACTGTATCCAAATCCCCCGGCGAAAAACTTCGCGGGAGAATGGGGCTCGCACAAAGGTTTGGATTTTGGAATTCACTTACACCAAAATGGTAACAGCGTGACCGGCTATCACTCGGGTGCAACCAAAGATGCAAGTCGAACAGACACGGCGCCCGACGGCGAAGGTCCACCGTCAATCACCGGCACAGTCAAAGGCGACACCGCAAATGTTGAGGTTCACAGCGCTTATTCGGATGCCGTGTTAAAGGTGCGTTTAACGCTTCACGACCAAAGCTTGGAGTGGAAAGTAACACAGGTAAAAAGGAACGGTGAGAACTATATTCCTGACAAGGCAACGCTATACAACGAACATTTTGACCAGAAAAGAGGATGGGTTCGAGACCACCCGTAAGTAATCCACTGACCTCAGACAAGTCTAACAACGCATATGAAAGTCACAATTACAATATCAGCAGTCGCCACATTTTTGGTCGGGATGTCATCTGTGCATTCCGCAGGTTTCGATTGCGCAAAAGCTAAAACGAAGATCGACAAACTCATTTGTAGTGACGCCAGGCTGTCCGAGGCCGATGAAAAATTGACCGCTCTTTACAACGAAGTCTTGGCAAAAAGTCCAGTTTCTGAGGACACCAAGCAGCAGCAGCTCGAGTGGGTTAAACAATCGAGAAACACGTGTAAAGATGCCGACTGTTTAGAGCAGGCCTATACGAGTCGAATTTCTGATCTGCAAACGCAGCTTGGGAAGCTGCCGTTTAAGCCAGTGTTAGACAAGCCACTAATTGTGTTGCCATCCAGCCCAGCGGAAGACCGGGATGCTGCTGCCAAGATTGGACCTGCGATTGTAAAAAAAGAACCGCTCGAATTAATCGGGCGTGTCAGCGAAGGCCACGATGTCGCGGGAGCTAACTTCGCCATTAATTCAGGTAAAAAATACTACGTAATTCGCTATGGATGGAATCTAACTGACGAACAAAAAGACGTGCTGACCAAGATCGAAGACGAATATGTTCTATTAAAGGCGCAATTGGTGACGTATAAAGATCGATCTAAAGGGATCGATCCCGACTCGGAGGTGCAAATCTTTGCGCAGCTCCCATGACTTTCGTAACACAGCGCCGCTTGCAGCTAATCAGCCATCAGGTGCCACAATGAAAACTGTGACGGTTGTTTTAATGTTATTGTTTGGTCTGGCCTTTAGCTCAAAATCGGCGCCCGGTCGCGAGTCTAATCTGCCGTCTAAGAGCTTAGTTTCAGTGCAAGGTGTATGGAGATACAAGGGTGGCGACGAGAAACCGATGCAAATACGCTTTCTACCGGACCACAAAGCGATGTTTAAAGGAGGATACGAATTCTACAACCCAGCACAGTGGCATTTCACACCCACCACCGCAGAGTTGAAGTTGACCGTGCCAAAGATGAAAGAAACTGATTTCAGGCTGTTCAATCAATGGAGGTACGCTGGCTTGAGCGTTAACCCTAAGGAGAAAACCATCGTCTACACGCTTAATGAGCCCAGAATATGTTTTATGGGGTACTTCTTCGAGAAGGAATAAAAGCAAATCGAAGGAATCTAGAAGAGAAAGGAACACTAAAATATTCTGAAACGCTCCTCAGTTTTTTCCTTTGTAAGGGAACGAACCCAAAAAAAGGAAAAACTTATGAATTACATGATTAATCTGAAATCGTTAGGATTGCTTCTGGCATGGTTTGCGCTTTCGCCGCTCGCCCAAGCAGCCCCAGGATCGGAATCCGAAGATCGCAGCAACGGCAACAGTGCAGCCGAGAACGTCAAAGAAGTGCCGGCACAGGCGGTGACCGTCGACCCTTTGACGGTGAATCCATTGCAGGTCGCCCTGCTGAAATGGGGCACGTATTCCGGAGTTAAGTTCGCGGTTGGGAACGGCCCGAGGCGGGTAGCGTTTGATGGCACCCATATTTGGGTTACGAACTTCAGCGCCAATTCGGTGTCGAAACTGCGTGCAAGTGACGGCTTCGTCGTAGCCAACTATCCTGCGGGGAGCGGCCCGGTGAGCATTGCCTTTGATGGCGCCTTTATCTGGGTGGGGAACCCCGGCATCGGCAATGGCATTGTAACGAGACTACGGGCGAGCGACGGAATGTTGATGGGCACCGTTCCCAATGTCGACGGCGGCGACAGCCTTGTCTGTGATGGCGCTAATGTCTGGGTGGCAAACTTGGATGAGAGAAAGGTGAGGAAAGTGAATACGAACAGCCTTGCAGTCCAGGGCCCGTTTGACGCTGGGGGTCCCGCGGCTGCTTTGGCCTTTGATGGCGAGAACATCTGGGTGGCAAACCGCGGGGGCGACGGTCTGACTGAACTGCGCGCAAGCGACGGCGGACTCGTCCAGAGGGTCCCCCTTGGCCGTCAAACACAACCGCAGGCCTTGGCGTTTGACGGCGCCAATATCTGGGCCGCGGGAGCCTTCGGCAAGGTATTCAAAGTGCGCGCCAGCGACGGGCAGCTCTTGGGCAGCTTTAACATTGGAGCCGACCCGCAGGGGATTGCCTTTGACGGCGCCAATATTTGGATCACATCATCCAGGTCTGTGACGAAACTGCGCGCCAGCAACGGCGAATTCTTGGGCGATTTTACCCCCGGCGTCGGTCTGGGGGGCGTGGCGTTTGACGGCGCCAACATTTTTGTCGCATGCTTCGGGAGCAACTGGGTGAGCAAATTCTGACTCCATTCGGTTCCTGCCTCCTATTCGCGGTTCCTCATCAATGCGAGGGCCCGATTGGCGATTTTGGCCGTTGGATTTTCAATCCGCGATTTGCCTCAAAAGAACGTGCGCTACGATGAACACTACCTCGGTTATGTTGTTTGCGGGCACCCTTTGATCCGTCTAATCTCCGGAAGTGTAAACGGTCGCCGCTCCGATTCGCTGGTTGACGACGATCACAACCAAGGACACGAGAGTCGCTAAGAATTAAATTAATTGTCTTCGTGTTCCCTCGTGCTCTTCGTGGTTGTTTACCCTGTTTTGTAGCCACGACCTTCGCCTCTCCACATCTCAGTTAATGCGCGCCCCCCCAGACTCGACCGGCCACAGGCCGGTGGCTACAGCGGGCCGCTACTGGCACTTTCGTTTAATTGCCTCACAGAGCGATCTGATTTGATTTTCCTCGTGTCCAGCGGTCACCGTAATGCGCAAACGCGCTGAGCCTTTGGCCACCGTCGGATAACGAATCGCCGGGACGAGGAATCCTTCGGTCTTGAGTGCTGCGGCCAAATTAACGGCCGCCTGTTCATCGCCGACGAGCAACGGAAAGATCGCGCTGCCGAAGTTCTCGTTGAGCGTTGAGAGTTGAGCGTTGGGCGTTGAGCGTTT
>DATNNZ010000492.1:0-4787 GCA_035601575.1 Chthoniobacterales bacterium | reverse complement strand
AAAGATTACTGTGCCGTTTAATGGAGTGATCACCGACCGCTACGCGGATTTAGGCTCTCTGGTACAAGCCGGCACCGCTTCCGACACGCAGGCCAAGCCGTTAGTAGAGCTTTCCGAGGATGACCTTTTACGTCTGCGGTTCCCGGTTCCTGAGGAGCAGACGCCGCTGATCCTTGATGGTAAGACAGTAGAGGTTACAGTGCCGGCTTTGGGCGAAGTTTTCGCCGCAAAAATAGCGCGCTCCGCCTGGCGTGTTGACCGTTCGACGCGGACGATGATTACGGAAGTGGATGTACCAAACCCGGATCACAAGCTTCACGCCGGGATGTACGCATCGGTGAAGCTTCCACTTAAGCAGGAGCGAGGAGTTGCAATTCCGGTGCAGGCTCTTTCCGCCGGTGAAAATCCAACCGTCATTGTATTGAACAAGGAACATGAATTGGAGGAGCGCCACGTTACCGTCCGTTTAAGGACTGCCACGGAGGTGGCGATCAATTCCGGGTTAGAAGATGGCGACCTGGTGGTAATTGGTGATCGAAGCGGATTCCGCCCAGGAGATCACGCAACAGCGAAGCTTGTCGACGTCTCCCTTTCAAATGAAGCGGACAATGGCATTGGATAGCCAAATCGGTCCCGGGCAGGCTTAATGAGTAACCATAGTTTGAGCCTAGTGGCAGCGACGACAAAGGCCCAGTTCAGGAATTGGCTCAGCCGGGGGCGGTGATTAGGCTAAGAAAAACCGAATAGAAAAGAATTGTCATCCGGCTATGTCCAAATTTGCCATCCGCTATCCCTATCTGATCATTGTAGTTTGCCTCATCGTTTGTGTCGTCGGCGTTACAAGCATCCCTCAAGATGCCGGTCGACCTCTTCCCGCCGATCAAGATTCCGGTGGTAGTTGTGGCCACTTTCTTTTCTGGCATGCCGCCGGAGCAAGTCGAGAACGATATCACTGGCACCTATGAGCGTTTCTTCACATTGGCTAGCGGCATCGATCACATCGAGTCGCGCTCCTTGCCTGGGATTAGCTTAATTAAAATCTACTTTCATCCAGGCACGAATGCTGATTCCGATGTGACGAGCGTCTCGAATCTGGCGATGGCTAACCTCCGGCGTTTGCCTCCCGGGACGCTCCCGCCGGTGGTTTTAAAGTTCGATGCTTCGAGCCTGCCCGTCTGTCTGATTACACTCCAGGGCCAGGGACTGAATCAGGCCGCGCTGCATGATGTCGGGCAGTACAATGTTCGCAATCAGGTAGCCAGTGTCGCCGGTTCATCCATTCCGCCGCCATTTGGAGGAAAACTTCGCCAGATTCAGATCTATGTCGATCCGGTAAAGCTCGAAGCCAGACAGCTCAGCTTGATGGATGTGGTTCGGGCCGTCAACACTTCCAACCTCATCCTGCCGGCCGGTGATGTGAAGATCGGACCTTTCGATTACAACCTCTATACCAATAGCCAATTAAAGACAATCGACGAGATCAACGACCTACCATTGAAGACAGTCAACAATGCTCCAGTCTTGGTTGCTGATATCGGCCGGGCGAAGGACGACGCAGCGATTCAAACCAACATCGTCCTTATTGATGGGCAGCGATCCGTTTATTTACCGGTTTTGAAATCGGGATCCGATGCCAACACGATTTCCGTCGTCGAAGGCATCAAGCAAGCTGTCTCTCACCTGTTGGACATTCCGAAGCAGCTAGTCACCAAGGTAGTGTTTGATCAATCGGTGTTCGTTAAGACCGCGATTGAGAACCTGATCCATGAAGGCTTGCTTGGGCTAGTTTTGACAGGAATCATGATTCTGGTCTTTCTGGGTAACTTTCGAGCAACGCTAGCAGTCTTCCTGGCCATTCCGCTGTCGGCGCTGGCGACATTTATCGTGCTTTCGTTTGGCAACAGTTCGATCAATTCGATGATCCTCGGCGGCCTCGCTCTGGTCTTTTCTCGGCTAATCGATAATTCGGTCGTACTGCTGGAAAACATCTTTCGCCATATTGAGCTGGGTGAGCCACCGGAAGTCGCCGCCGAAAAAGGAGGCAAGGAAGTGGCCCTTCCGGTGTTAGCTGCGACGTTAACCACGGCGATAGTCTTTTTCCCGGTTACATTGCTAACCGGTGTCAGCCAATTTCTTTTCACCGCGCTCGCAACATCGGTCGTTCTCGCACTGTTTGCTTCCTATTTTGTGGCAATGACGGTAGTACCGCTCTTTTGTGCGAAATTAATCAAGGCGAACCAGGTTCATGAGGTGGACGGAGGAGGCAAGGAGCGAAGCGGGATTTGGAACCGGTTTAACCAGGGATTTAACCGCCGCTTTCAGGCTTTTCTTGCACGATTCGATCGGGTGCGAGGGGTGGCCCTCGCGCGGCCGCTAACTACTATTCTTACCATAGTAGGAATATGCGCGATGAGCCTGTCTTTATGGCCGGTACTTGGGTTTGCCTATTTTCCGAGAACCGATCCGGGCCAGTTCGTCATCAATCTCAAAGCACCGGCCGGCACGAGAGTGGAAGTAACCGAGCAGGAAGTCGCTAAGGTCGAAGCAGTTGTTCGCCGGATCGTTGCGCCGAAAGACCTTCGTCTGATTGTTTCAAACATCGGTTCGACTCCGGACCTCTCCTCTATCTACACGAGTAACTCTGCTCCCCATACCGCCTATGTTCAGGTAAGCCTGAATGACGATCACAAGGTGGGGAGTTATGAATATATGGATGATGTCCGTCGCTCACTCCGAAGGGAACTTCCAGAGTTGACGGCATACTTCCAGTCAGGGGGCCTAGTTGACGCGATCTTGAACCAAGGTTTGGCTGCTCCGATTGATATTCAGGTGAGCGGCAATAACTTGGAGAGCGCATTCCGGACCGCGGCTAGTATCCGGAATCGAGTGAGCAAGATTGCCGGAGTCGCTGATACGTTCATCCCGCAAGACGTCGACGCGCCGGCTCTGGAGCTACAGGTCGATCGTTATCATGCGAAAGAGATGGGCCTGGATCAGAAAGAGGTCGTCAGCAATGTGATTACGGCATTGACCTCCGACGGAGTGATTGCGCCGAGCTATTGGGTGGACCCCAAAAGCGGAAACCTCTACATGCTTTCGGTCCAGTTTCCCAACAACGCAGTGAAATCGCTGAGTGATTTAAAGGCGATTCCTATCCGCTCGGCATCGCAAAGTAATACGACCCTCCTCGACACCGTAACGCACCTGAAACAGATCAAGGCGCCAACCGAGGTTGATCACTATAAGTTGCGGCGAGTGATCGACGTTTACGTATCCCCCCAGGGGGAAGAACTCAGTCGAGTGGCCGCTGCTGTCAATCGGGTGGTCGATCAGATTGATAAGCCGGCTGGAATCGTCGTTCATGTGCGCGGAATTGTTGGAGCGATGAATTCATCACTTCAATCTTTTGGATTTGGTTTGGTACTGTCTCTCTTGCTGGTCTACCTAATTTTGGTCGCCCAGTTCCGATCTTTCGTGGATCCTTTCTTGATCCTTCTAGCGGTCCCACCCGGAATCGCCGGAGTGCTTTTGATATTGACAATCACTGGGACGACTCTCAACATCATGTCGCTGATGGGGTTGGTCATGATGGTTGGGATCGTTGTGTCCAACAGCATTCTGATCGTAGAATTCACTCACCGATTAGTGGAGGAAGGAATGGATATTTATAAAGCGGTACAACACGCCGTTAGAGTCCGGCTTCGCCCTATCTTGATGACCTCGCTGGCAACGGTAATGGGATTGATTCCGTTGGCAATAGAGCCTGGAGCGAATGCTCCGCTAGCGCGATCGATTATCGGCGGGTTAGTGGCCTCTGTAGTGTTGACCGTCTTCATCGTGCCTTCAGCGTTTCTAATTATCTATCGTCGAAGGCATCGGAAACAGGCAAGCAACGACGCACAACCCGCGGGAAGTTACTAACCGAGAGGCGGAGTGTGAGAAGAATCTTGGTACTGCTGCTCGTGGTAGCCACGTCGGCTCCCGCCGAAATTTTCCATCATCCCGAGACGGCCCCGAAAAGAGTCAAAAACCGTATCGCGATACCTGATAGACTCACACTCGACCAGGCGGAATCGATCGCTTTGCAGCAGGCACCGAGTGTGGCTGCGGCTAACTACAATACCCAGGCTGCGCAGCAGGTCGTCCGCGAAGTTAGATCCAAATTTTTCCCTGAAGTTCTCGGCGAAATCACGGCGGTCGGAACCGGACATGGTATTGAAAACGCGTTCGACGGATCACCTGGGGCGACGAGGACTATCCGGCTTGGCGCCACGGCAGGACTAAGTGCCTCGACGCTCTTAAATCACGAATCGAATGGGATTAATATTAATCAGCTGATTTTCGATTTCGGCCGAACTCCCAATCTGACCGCCGCATCCAAATTCGAAGCCATGTCGGATGCCGAGCGCGAGCAACGGGCTAAAGAGCAAGTCCTGTGGCAGACCGATGCCGCCTATTTCGATGTGCTAAAGGCGCAGGCATTGCTGTCGGTTGCAAACCAAACCGTTGCCGCGAGGCGAGTTGTCTATGATGATGTAGCCGCATTGGCTGCGAACAAGCTCAAATCGGATCTCGATGTCCTCTATGCGCGCAGCGATCTGCAGAAAGCCGAACAGTTGGTCCTGGAGGCGAAGTCTGCCCTCTCCATAGCGAATGCTGAACTTTCGCGAGCTATGGGTCTGCAAGAGAACCGTGTATTTATTGTGTCGGAGGAGCCGCTGAAGCAACTCCCGGCGAAATCCGCCGCTCCGCTGGTCGCTCGGGCTTTGCAGAATCGGCCTGATCTT
>DATNNZ010000491.1:0-15985 GCA_035601575.1 Chthoniobacterales bacterium | reverse complement strand
AACAGGATCAAGAACGGTCCTCCGTAGCCGATCTTCCTGTCTGAAATGAAAGACGCAATGGAACCGGGCACTTATTGGTCTTTGGAATTTGAACGAGGCGACGCCGTTTCTCAGGTTGATCTTCCTTTGATCATTGCCGGCATTGAGAGCTTGAATCCGTACGACGAAAAGAATGGTTGGATGACGCTGAGCAAGTATTCCATTGAAAGGAAGCTTTTGGGCTTCACTCAAACCGGTGCTTCCCCAGAGGGGTACATTGTGGAAGTCCAGATGAAAGACGGCGTTTGCCCAATTGACATCGGGTTTTGGAAAGCTGGCCGGACGGAACGAAGCGGTTCAATCATTTCTCAGAGTGGTGACGGCCGGTTTCAGACATTTGCTAATGAAGCTATCCAGCCAGACGAAGTGAAAGCGATCTTTCGACACTTCTACCTCCATTTCGAGCTGCATCCCGATTTCACTTGGCGCTCGATCCTGGAGGATCTTGAGTAAACCAGAGCTAACACCGGCCCGGCCGGAGGCGAGCCCTACCGCATTTATTGATCCATCCTACATGCCAATAGTTGACATCATCGGCGATATCCATGGCAACGTGGATAAACTACGCCGGCTCCTTGGCCGCTTGAATTACCGCGAGAATGGCGGTGTCTACGCACATCCGGAACGCAGCGCGATCTTTGTCGGTGACTTAATCGATCGGGGCCCAGCGATCGGTGAGACGTTGGAAATTGTTACGGCCATGATTCGCTCTGCCAGCGCGCAGATCGTCATGGGCAACCATGAATTCAACGCGCTCGCATTCCATACTCCCGACGGAAAAGGCGGTTACTTGCGCCCGCACACCGAAAAGAATTGCTCCCAGCATTCCGCTACACTCGAATATTTTGAAAAGAATCCGAACGCAGCGGAGCAAGCATTGACCTGGTTCTATTCGTTTCCACTCTGGCTCGATCTTGGCTTCGCCCGGATCGTCCATGCTGCCTGGTCCGCATCTGCTATTCAGTCGCTGCAGACGCCCTACCTTAATCACGATCGTCTATTGCTCGGGTCAACGAAAGGAACGCCGGAATATGACGCTATCGACACGCTTCTCAAAGGGGTTGAGGTCCAACTACCCGCAGGATCAACGTTCGCGGATAAAGATGGGAATCGTCGAGATAAAATCCGAGTTCGTTGGTGGTTAGAGCCTGACCCGCAAAGAACGATCGCCGAAACCGTTTTCCCCCGGATCCGAGCTTACGGGCAGCGCCACTCACTACCACGAGTAATTGGGAGCCATATGGTCCAGACCAACCGCCGGTGATTTTTGGTCATTACTGGTTACCGAAAGATTGGCCAATCAGACCACTCACCCCCAACGTAATCTGTGTCGACTTCAGTGCTGGCAAAGGTGGGCCGCTAGTCGCCTATAGTCTGGATCCAAAGGGCCTCAAAGAAGCCCGATTCACGAGTGTGGATTAGAAGACTTCCAACTTCGTCGAACTGCTTCCCTGTAATCCCGCCAACGGTCGAGGTCTTGTCGGATAAGTGTCAGGCCAAGGGCGCCAAACATAAACAAGTACGCCGAGAGAGATTCGCTTTGCTTCCTTTGTTAACTTCCCCGACGCGTTTCCGCCAAACACCAGCGAACACAGGGTTTATTGCTGGTTTTTTCGTCGCCTTGGGCTGTGGCTGTAAGTTAAGAGTTTCTGCATGTCCGAGTGGACCCGCAAAACGCTCCTCCTGAAAATTTCCGACGTTAGCGTCTGGAAGCATGGCGATCAACGAGCACCGCATAAGCCGCTGCTCATCCTCTTTGCTCTTGGTAAGCTGTTGGAAGGCCAGAACGAGATACGGTTCAAGGATTTCTACGAGCCGTTCAAAAATCTGCTTCAAGAGTTCGGGCCGTCGCGTAAATCTTATCATCCCGAGTTTCCATTCTGGTATTTGCGCAGCGAAGAGTTTTGGGAAATCGAACCATCAACTGGTTGGATGATGAAAAAAGGTGGATTATCGCCATCCAAGTCCGATCTGCTGAGCCGGGAAGCAGTTGGCCGGTTTGTTCCGGCAGTTCAACACCTTGTTCTGCGTGAGCCGGATCTTCCGGGAGAAGTCGTCAGCTTGGTGCTGAACAATCATTTCCCCGATTCAATTCATCAGGACATTCTCGAGGCAACCCATCTGGACCAACTGCAAACAGCCAAGCCAAAACGAGACCCGAAATTTCGTGAGGAAGTGCTTCGGGTTTACAGTTATCGATGCGCGGTTTGCGGGTTCGACCTACGCCTAGACAATACTCCGCTGGCTCTCGACGCTGCTCATATAAGATGGCATCAGGCAAATGGTCCGAGCATTGTCTCTAATGGGTTAGCTCTGTGTGCGCTTCACCATAAACTATTCGATCGAGGTGCTTTCTCGCTTTCGGAAACTCTAACCATCGAAGTTTCGGCCCGGGTTAATGGTACCGGCGGCCTGGTAGAATGCCTGACCCGGTTCAATTCAATTTCGATCACGCTTCCTAATGTTCGAAGTGCCAGGCCGGATCCGGATTTCCTTCGGTGGCACCGCAAAGAAGTTTTTCACCTGCCTGTTGGAGATTGGGCTGCTGTCCTCTAAGTATTTCCGGGTCAACCCTTGGAAGGCGATAACTTGGAATCTCACGCAAAGCCGTAAAGGCGCAAAGAAGTGAAAGCAGAATTTACAATTTAGAAGCTAGGATTCTCGAACCTTTGCTTCCTTTGCTAACTTCTGTTTAAAGCATCTTCTTTACCCAATCCGCTTGAGCGTGTTTTCCGCGATCTCGTCGTGTCGGGCTGAGCGGCTTCTTACGCTCCTTCAGAGCGACATGCGTTATTGGGACTAACCCAGGGTTCCGCAAAGCCTCCACCCTGGGCTAAGTTATCTTACACCTTCGGTGTGTTGTCATCTGTTATCCATTATTTGTCCCGCCTTGGCGGATGGGGCGGAACAAAGAGCACGCGTGTTAGGGTCACGCCTTTAACAAGCAACATCGCTTGATGGCGTTTGACTTTTCTGGCTAAGGTCGCATCGGTTTCCAACCGCTTGGCAAAGCGCCGAACCGCCATCAAGCGAAGCGCATGACAAATCATAGATGACAAATCGCTAGGAGGCTGGATCCTGAATTTGGAATTTAGAAGCCAGAATTGTCGAACCTTTGCTTCCTTTGCTAACTTCTGTTTAAAAAGTCTTCGTGGTCTTTGCGATCTTCTGTGAAGAACTTTTCGGTGTTCCGTTGACCTCTTCCTTTGTTACGGGCGAAGCGCATAGCCAATAGCCAATAGCCAATAGCCAATAGCCAATAGCAGATAGCAGATAGCAGATAGCGGGCATGACAAATGACAGATAAGGAATGCGGAATGTGGCTGAACCATGGCCGCCAACGTGAACAGCATTTTTCAGTCGATACCAATTTCGGCATAAAAGGAATCGGGTACAGTTACGACCACAACGAGAACCAGAGCTTCTCGGTGGACGGTCTTAGCCACGCCGATGCGCCGACATTCTGGTCCGAATCCATGGCGGCGTCCTTTATGCGCAGCGCGCTTTTTGTGGGTTTGATGAGTGTGGTCGCATAGGTCACATATGACATGGAGGACCTATCGAAACGCGTCGGCTTCGCTAGCCGATATCGGGAACAACGTGCGAAGCGAACGCGCTCCGCATCCGCGATCGGGCATTTCGGACATGCTGTTCAGCAAGGCGTGCAGCGCGATCCGAATCTTGATCCTCGATGGCCTGAAGGATCTCGGTGTGCTCGCGCTGGACCTCCTCTACCATCTCTTTGGAATACGATTCCAGTGTCCGGGTGAAACGGATTCCGGCGCGCAAATGTTCCAGCAGAAAAGTTTGTATCGAAACGAAATATTCATTCCGGGTAGCCCGAACAATTGCCAAATGAAACGCCAGATCGGCCTCCACGGCTTCGGTAATCGCCAGATCCGCCCGAGAGGCTGCGGCATTCATTTCCTGAAGGAATTTCACCTCGTCAGCGGTCCTGCGAATCGCAGCAATCCGCGCCGCCGCTGCATCAAGACCGGCACGGATTTCCAATAGCTTTGCGGTATTGGCTAGATTGCTGTAGTCAACACCTCCAAACTCGAGATTTCCGATCAGCGGGGCACGAACGAACATACCGGCGCCCTTTCGTATTTCCAGCAAGCCGCGCGATGCGACACCGGAAACGGCTTCGCGCACCGCTGATCGGCTGACGCCAAACTGTCTGGCCAACTGGTTTTCGGACGGGAGTTTTGAACCTGGAGCCAGTTCTCGAGCTGTGGTTATCAGATATTCGGCGATCGTATCGGTCAGTCGGCGCACCCCTTTGGCCGGTGAGGGCTTGTCAGACATCATAGAAATAATAACGAGGGAGTCATTACAGGGAAAGATTATACAGCGAGTTGGTTCATTTCGAGGATTCTAGTTCAAGGCTAACAAATTTCTAGACAGCTTATTACTTGTCTGACAAGTTCAAAACTCATGCAACTCCCCTATTGCCATCTTTGGGTTAGGTGGCAAAGCTGCCGAGTTGCTCGCGAAAAAGTCATTCTCACCAGCATTTCCTCGGTTCGCCGAGATCAAACGCTTAACGAAAAACTTGTATCCCGCCCATGAAAAGTACCATCAGAAACCTATTCTGCGCCGCAGTCGTATTGGCGCTTTGCTCGCAGCTGATCGCCTCGGCGAAAGACGTCGTCTATCTCACTCCGGGCTTGGATTTGCCGTTCTGGCGATACTTGTCCAAGGGGGTTGAGAGCGTCGCGAAAAAGGAAGGTTATGGTTACCAAGCATTCGACAGTCATAACGATGCCCAAACCCAGCTGAAGAATGCACAAGATGCAATCGCCCGCGGTGTCGCCGGAATTGTCATCTCGCCGACAGATAGCTCGACCTGCCCAAGTGTCCTGGCGCTTGCCCAAAAGGCGAACATACCCGTCGTGATTGCGGATATTGGAACGAACGAGGGTGAATATGTCTCTTTCATTATCTCCGACAATCGCGAGGGAGCATATGGCACCGGCAAAGCGCTGGTTGCCGCAATGAAGGAGAAAGATATGTCGAACGGTACCGTCGGCTTGGTCACGATCTCCTTAACCAGGAACAATGGGAAGCAGCGAACGGCAGGCTTCCGCGCAGCGTTAGAAGAAGGAGGACTGAAGGAATCCGCACTCGAGCAGATGCAGAACTATACGGCCAGCGAAACCTACAAGTATGTCCAGGACATGCTTACGGCAAACCCAAACATGAAGGGAATATTCATCGAGACCGATCAGCCAACGATGGGTGCGCTGCGCGCGATCAAGGCGGCCCGGAGAGAGGGCACTATCCTAGTCGCCGGCTTCGACGGAATTCCAGAGTTTGTCGATCTTTTGAAACAAGGGCAAATCGTCGCCTCCGGAATGCAGCAACCGTATTTGATGGGCGTTCGCTCGGGAGAAGCCCTTTTCAAGCATCTCAAGGGAGAGACGGTAGAAAAACAGATCCTTGTCCCGATTGTGATCGTGACGAGCAAAAACGTCGACCAGATGCTTCCGACGATTAAGGAAACGGTATTTGCCAACGAGATGAAATAGTTGGCTGACCCGCTCCAACGCCCCATTCCTTCATGAACGAGGACGGTTGTGGCAGATTGATCTGTCACCGGATCGCGGGTAAACACTCCGCAAGCTGACGGGGCGGCTGGATCGAAAAACCATGAAGGTCGATCAAACGGTTAGTAAACCTCAAACCGATTCGGTGCCGCTGCTTATAGCTACGGGGATCGAGAAAGCTTTCGAACGTACACGCGCGCTGGCTGGGGCGGAGCTAGACATTTATCCTGGCGAAGTGATGGGGTTGTTGGGGGCAAACGGAGCCGGGAAGTCAACGCTCTCCAAAGTTATCTCGGGCCATCTCACGCGAGACGCGGGTTCGATAGCATTGCAAGATCGACCACTGAACCTGCGGAGCGCGCGCGAGGCCATTCAACATGGAATCACCATGGTGATGCAAGAGACCTCGCTCGCGCCAGACCTGTCCGTTCTCGAGAATGTCTTTCTGGCGGAGCTGGGCCGGCCGGGATTTCTCTCGTATCGGCGATTGAAACAACGGGCAGCTGAAATCCTCGAACGTCTTGGTCAGAGAGAAACGCTCCCCTTGGATCGAGAGGTTCGTCTTCTTTCCGCTGCCCAACGCCAACTGGTCGAAATTGCAAAAGCGCTGGCGCTGAATTCCACATTGATCATTTTCGACGAGCCGACGGCGTCTTTAAGTCCACCTGAGGTGGGGCGTTTGTTTGAAGTCATGACTACGCTGAAACAGTCTGGCCATACGCTGGTATTCGTTTCCCATCGACTCGAGGAGGTCTTCGCTATTACGGATCGGGTGACCGTAATGAGAGAAGGAAGAACGGTGGCAAAGTCGCTGGCGACAGCGTCTCTGGGACAAGGGGAGCTCATTCGGTTGATGGTCGGCCAAGAGATGAAACCGGTTTTGCCTGCCGGGCAGAATCGCTCGACCGGTCGCTCATTACGCGCGCCAGTACTTGAAGTGACAAACCTCTGCTCCGCTCCAGCCGTTCGCAATGTATCGTTCAAGGTGCGCGGAGGCGAAATCCTCGGACTGGGAGGACTGGTTGGGGCAGGCCGCTCGGAGACCGTGGAAACGATATTCGGGCTTCGTCCTCGGCAAAGCGGGGAACTTTACCTCAACGGTAAACGATATGCGCCGAGGCGCGCCGCAGATGCTATTCGCGCCGGCATCGGATTCGTCGCGGAGGATCGCCGGGTTCAAGGAATTATCCCGGATTTTTCTGTTCGGGAGAATCTGCTGTTGGGGCACTTAGCTGCCTCGCGCAAGTTTGGACTCGGCTATTCTCAACGAAAGATGAAGCTGGACATGCTGATTCGGAAGCTGGGACTTCCGGCCCAACGCTTGGACAATAACCTGCTCAACTTCTCAGGAGGGATGCAACAGAAGATCATCATCGCGCGCTGGCTCTTACTCGAACCCGCTTTGCTAATTCTCGATGAACCCACCAAAGGAGTGGACATCGGAACTCGCACTTCGATTTATGCGATGCTCCGTGAGGTTGCCGATACCGGGGTGGGAGTGATTATCATTTCTTCCGATTTCGAAGAGCTCCTGACGGTCTGTGAACGGGTCGTGGTGATGAGCGATGGTGTCTCCATTGCCGATGTGCCGAGCGCAATGCTCAATGAAGAGAAGCTCACTCTTTTTGCTGCACCCCGCACTTCGATGGAGCGAAACAGCGCGTTCCTGCGAGACATCGCGCGCGATTTAAATGGTGCAGCGTTCTGGACCTTAGTAGATCAGGACCGCTTATTCTGCTTGTACACTGCTGTAACGAACGACCAAGCGGACCCAGGTTTCCGCGCGGCAGACACGCCTACGATCGGCGACACTCGAATTCCAAAAGCTCTCAGCGCCAGATCACAAGAGTTTGTGGTAGAAGCGGAAAATCAACTTGTCACGCTTTTGCTTTCGGTCCGGAGCGGACGCGGCCACGACATGGGTTGGATTGGAGTCACTCTTGACGGCAATTCCCCTCGGCCGACGGCGCAGCACCTTCGCGACCGAATCGAGAGTTTCGTCGAGCGGATTATCAAGCCTCAGTGAAAGCTGGCGAATGAATGCAAGCGCCATAGCCGAACGTTCATTGGTGAGGAACCTGGTTGCGCGTCTCGAAATCCGAATGCTCGCGCTCGCTCTCGCCCTGGGCGTAGCACTTTCCATTTTGTCGCCCCATTTTCTGACATCCAACAATCTGCTGAACGTTCTCGACCAATCGGTGGTGGTCGGCATTGTCGCAATCGGGATGACATTTGTGATTCTGATCGGTGGTATTGATCTCTCAGTCGGATCCATTGCCGGCTGCACCGGCGTCCTATTGGGACGCGGCCTTGAGCATCTGCCCATACCGTTCGCCATCGCTCTGGCGGTACTGGGAGGCATGACCATCGGTCTTTTCTCGGGAATCCTGATCGCTCGATTTGGCCTTCCCGCTTTCGTCGTGACTCTCGGCGTGATGGCAATAGGCCGGAGCCTCGCCTACATACTTTCGGGAGCAACCGCGATCGCTGATTTGCCCGAAAACTTCGGCAATATCGTCTACACCAGCGTTTTCGGCGTGCCCGCTCATGTTCTGACGTTGCTCCTGCTGTATGCGCTAGCCTGGGGATATCTGAACTTCACAAAAGGCGGGCGGACCGTCTACGCGATCGGCTCTAATCGAGAAGCGGCGCGAACGGCGGGTCTGAACGTGCTCGCCTTCAGCATACTTCCATACGTCATCTCAGGCGGGCTATCGGCGGTCGCGATCACCTTTGCCTCGGCTCAAGTCATGTCGATCGACCCAGTCGCCGGAACCGGACTGGAACTGGACGCTATCGCGGCGGTGGTCATCGGCGGAGCGAGCTTATACGGCGGACGTGGATCAATTGTCGGAACGTTGATTGGTGTTCTCATTATGGTCATGATCCGGAACGGTCTGAACCTTCTGAACGTATCGCCCTTTTGGCAAGGGTCGGCGATTGGCGCAGTTATCATTACCGCGGTTCTGATTGAACGCCTCCTTTCCTCCCGAGCTTTTTCTCATTGAACCTCTACCAACGTCCAAACCAAACATGCTCTCAGATTCGATTCGGCTATTCGGAACGGATGAACCAACCGACCCGCCACGAATGCTGCAGGCCGGTCCACTCAGTGTGGAATTCGAAGCGGGTAACCTCCGCCACATCCATTATCACGGCCGTGAGATGCTACGCGCTGTTTCATTCATCGTACGGGACAAAAACTGGGGCACCTATGCACCAGAAATCACTCACCTTCATTTTGATGAAGAGCCTAAATCGTTTCGCATCTCGTATGAAGCAACTGTTGCCGGAGGCGGACAGGAGCTGGCCTATTCCGCGATGATCGAAGGAAACTCTAATGGGTCACTCCGGTTTTCCGTTCAAGGAGCGGCAATATCGGACTTTCTTACCAATCGTACCGGCTTTGTCGTACTCCATCCGATCGAGGGCGTTGCCGGCGCTGCCTGCACGGTGGAGCACGTAAATGGCACAATCGAAGAAACAAAGTTTCCGCTTTTAATCGATCCCATCCAGCCGATGACCGCGCTGCGTGCGATTGCGCACGAATTTCTACCGGGCCTGAAAGTCACCTGCAAGATGGAAGGAGACACGTTTGAGATGGAGGATCAACGCAATTGGACGGATGCATCGTACAAGACATATGTTCGTCCGCTAGCTTTGCCGTGGCCTTATCTGATTGCCAAAGGCGAGACGATCGATCAGACGGTCACACTGACAGTGTCTGGAACTGCCGGCCACATTGAATCAGTCGAAGAACTTCTTTCATTGGCCATCGGAGGGCACGTTGCCGGGAGCTCCATGCCGCCGCTAGGGCTCGGACTTCATCCTCGCGACTTGGACGCAAGCGAGCAAAGTTTGGACGCGTTGCGGCAAGCCGCGCCTTCTCACTTAGTATGTCACTACGATCCTCGCCACGGACATAGCCAGGTCGAACTGAAGCGAATGGCGACTTTGGGCAAAGCGCTTGGAGCCGAAGCTTGGTTAGAGTTCGTCATTCCGACTGTTGACCACTTTGAGCAAGACATTCAGGAGCTTGGTCGTGCACTAATCCGCCTCGATAATCCGTTTGCCGCTGTAATGATTTCGCCCGCTCCCGATCTCAAATGCACTTTGCCCGGGAGTCCTTGGCCACCCTGTCCGGCGCTAGACGTTTGTTACCGGTTAGCGCGCGCCAACTTTCCTCCGGTGCGACTTGGTGGAGGCATGTTCAGCTTTTTTACCGAGCTGAACCGAAAGCGGCCGCCTGTCGAATTGCTCGATTTTGTGACGTTTACAACGGTAGCGATTTTTCACGCTGGGGACGATTGTTCCGCGATGGAAGGTCTAGAGTCGCTTCCGTACTTGGCGCGAAGCGTACAAGCTTTCATCGATGGCAAACCTTATCATGTAGGCCCCAGTTCGATTGGATTGCGGATGAACCCATATGGAGAAGCTCCAATGGCGAACCCCTATAATATCCGTCAAGCAATGAATCGAATGGACCCTCGCCAGCGCGGATTGTTGGGGGCGGCCTGGTCGGCGGGATTTGTCGCCCATCTCGCAAAAGGCGGCGCTTCGGCGATTACGCTAGGTGAGGCGGTCGGAGAGTTGGGGATTGCTTATGTAAAAGGGAATTACCCGCAGCCTTGGTTTGATGATAACGGCGGAGTTTACCCAGTTTATCATGTGATCAAAGGGCTGGCCGCATTGCGCGGCCAGCCGCTTATCGCTCTGACAATTTCCAAACCTCGCGAGATTCAAGCGATCGGAGTCGCAGGCAATGGCGTGGTCGAGATTTGGGTCGCGAATTTAACTGGCCAGACAAAGACTGTTAAGCTGTCACCAAAGCTGACCGGTAGTGTGTCCATCCTGGCAGCGCCGGAGTTTGAGCGGGCAACCAAGGATTTTGCGGTGATGGATTCGTTGGAACGTGAATTTGCAGACGAAGAACTCTCCTTGCCTCCCTATGCCGTCGCCCGCATGCGATGCGCATAGCCAATAGCCAATAGCCAATAGCCAATAGCCGATAGCCGATGGCGGGCGGGAGCACGACGATGGGGACGACGAAGCCGCCGCGCGAGTGCTCTACGCTCATTCGATTTTGCCGCAGCAATGTTTATATTTTTTGCCGCTGCCACAGGGGCATGGTTGATTACGCCCGACTTTGGGTTCTGTAACGGTTAGTTCCGGTCCTAGCCCCACTAGTTGGTTCAGCTCTGATTCAAAACGCCAATAACTCGCGATGAGTGGGACCAAATCGGAGATCACTCCGTGCGCCTGCCAACCGGTCTGTTCGGCGTTGTCGGCACTCGATTTTTTCTGAATCGCAGATCTTCGAGGTCCAATCCTTCCGGTCGAATCTGATGGTCGGCTAGCCATTCGATGGCTAATTCACGCATACGCGCGTTGTGAAAATCGAACCATTGTTTTCGGATCGCCTCGTCCTCTCTCAAGGCATCTTTGAAACGACGGAAGGGTTTTGGACCGTCCAACGACCATTCAAGCTTCTCCCGAACCCGAGACGAAGGAAGATCCGCGACGAAGCCCGCCATGATGCGGTATCCTTCACGCGGATTCATCGTTTCGATCTGTAAGAAGCGGCCGGAACCTTCCTCGCGGATTTCGTGTAACTGCGCCTCATCGATATCCTCACTAAGATTCAATACGGTCCCGGTCTCGGTATCGAAATAGTAGACGTGCAGCTCTCCGCCTTGATCCTGTAACGCTAGGGCCAGATCGCCGAAATTAACTGGTAGCGTTTTCACGGTAACAATGATTTTAAACGCAAAATCGGCGGGAGGCGACTTGATAAGAGCGCGGAATCGAAAGCGCGATGCAGACGAAAAAATTGGCGGTTTCCGGCTATCGTTCTGGGACCAGAAGCGGAATCACCTGTCGACCTTTTTTGCGATAGATCTGAAAATCGGTATCGGTGGTTAAGATGATCGCTTCGTCGCGTAGCTCGGCCATTCGGACGAGGCACGCATCCGCGAAACTCATCGGGGTATCCTGATAGCGGCTGATCAGACGAATAGTTTCGGTAAGCTGATGCTGGAATGAAAAATCCGGGACGATAATTCCTCGTCCCAAAAGGCTGCAAAGCGAAGCCTTTCCTCCCGGTGCGCGCTCCAACAGGAACAGACTCTCGGAGATTACCCCTTCACAAGTCAGAAACGGCTCGGTTGTTGCCTCGAATTGCGCCCGCGCCCAATCATGATGCTGATCGCGTGTCCGCAGCGCAGCCACGATCGGTCCGCTATCGATGAGGACGGTTCTTGCCATACCCTTTTAGATGTTTCCGGTTGGACGATAGATCGGTGGGGAGGGCGTCCTCTTGGATAACCAGGTCTTCCATACTGCTCCAGAGCGAGGCGCGCTTCGATGCGATCGGCTTTCGGGCGAGTCGTTCACGGACGATTTCGGACTTTGGCACATTGCGCGCTTTGGCGGCACCGGCGATTTCTGCGAAAAGCGCGTCCGGGACCTTGATGGTGAGAGTCTTCATCCGGGGGGATGGTAATACCGTTATGGCAGAATGGCAATACCGGCGGGCGAAACGCATGACAAATGACAAATGACAGATGACAAATGAGAAGCCAGAAGGCGGCCCTCACCTTTGCTTCCTTTGCTAACTTCTGTTTAAGATCCTTTCTTTTTTGGGACCTAACGGTATTAACGCCCAAATCTCGTCGAACAATGTTTTCTTAGCTCAGGTGCCGGTTGTAGCTGGCGCTAACAGTATTTCGATCGTTGCTACCGATGGTGACGGAAATGTTAACAAAAAATCCTGGAATGTCAGCGTACCGGCCGGCGGGACCAACAACATTTCCTATAGTGGAGATGGTAACATACTCAGCTACGGAACCCATACCTTTGTCTATGACTCCCTCGATCGGGTCACTAACGTGACGTGGTCAAATGGATCACCGCTTGGAATCTCGTACGATCCTTTTGGGCGGCGTATAGAAGAGGTGATTAAAGATGCGAAAGGCAATGTTGTGGCCGATAGAGAATGGACATTCGCGCCAGCCGGGTCAGATCATTTTCGGGCAAAGGAGGCGAAGCATCGCGCTATCGTTATCGCTTTGGCTTTCTATCTAGGGCCAAGGCATTTTTCGAGGTTCGCTTTTGCGATACTGCCTTGACATTGGCTGTGCCTCTTGCGTCAGAATTCAGCTCTGCTCCGCGGATATCCGCTATGCGAAGCGTTGCACCCGCGGCCTCAAGGGTTTTTGCTTTGTTGCTGGAGAGGTGACTATCAGTGATCGTCAATTCAACGTCGCAAAGGCGCGTAAAACTGGTAAGGCAATTGTGACCGTACTTGGAAGAATCTACCAGCACGTAGGTCTCGTCGGAAACGCGCATAATTGCCTCTTTGATCTGTGCATCGTCTGGATTAGGTGTGCTGTGCCCTTTCTCAGCCGTAAAGCCGGAACTGCCAAGGAACGCCTTGTCGGCGCTATAACGGTCCAAGGTTGTCAGTGTTTCCCTGCCCAACAAGGCCAAGCTCTTATTTCTGACGAGGCCACCCAAAAGGAGGATGTCATAACCGGCGCTGGACAATTCAAGCGCCACCGGCACAGAGCAGGTGATAATAAAAGCTGACTTTACCTGTTCTTTCAAAAGCTGGGCTAAGGCGAGAGTGGTAGTCCCTGCATCGAGAATGATGGTGTCCCCGTCTTTGATGTATTCTAATGCTGCCGCGGCAATGGCACGCTTCTCCTGCCGATGTATCTGAACGCGTTCAAAAAATGATCGGTTAAATCGACTCCGATGGGAAAAGACTGCCCCGCCAAAAGTCCGCTGCAGAAGGCCTTCACTCTCTAATTCATCTAGGTCCTTCCGGATAGTGACCACGCTGACTGCAAAGCGATCGGCCAAATCGCCAACATTCAGAGTACCGATTTCTTCAAGAAGGTTTAGGATCTGCTCACGCCGCGGTTCGGTTTTCACGATGACCTCTGCTTTCCTTTGATTTCAATCTAGGCAAAAGAAGCTTAGCCGTGAGCCGTTCCCTTGATCAAGGGAGGAGATGAGTTTTCCTGGGAATAACAACGGCGGTTAAACATAAGACCGGCCAGAAAAAACCCTTGGTTGGCCGTTAGATCAATCCCCGGGGCGCTCCCGGCGGCAGCATAATGCGGAAGACGATTCCAAGTTGGCTGGCAGCCCTCCTTCCGAGGACGATCGTGCGAAAAAAGCTCTTAATCTGGTCGCGGCAAATGCTTCTTATTATCTTTCGAAAAGGAGTATTTTCGTAAGCCCAATGAAAATAGGTTTTGACAAACGGTACATTTCTAATTCATTTCCAAAAGAAAGTTATTCGAAAGACTTGTGCTTTGCGGTTTCCCCCTGATTCTGATCGCCAAAGAAAGGCCGTGGGCGACCCTGCGCAGCGAACTTTTCCTTGGTGCACAGATAGATGTATGAATAGATCGATTCGTCTTACAGTTGGACAAGCGCTGGTCCGCTTTGTTGCCGGGCAATACGTAGAGCGGGATGGTCGCGAGAACAGGTTCATAGAGGGCTTCTGGGGTATTTTTGGACACGGCAACGTTAGTGGGCTCGGCCAAGGAATTGTCGAGGTCGCTGCACAGGAAGGCTTTCGATTCTACCGCCCTCAGAATGAGCAAGGAATGGTGCATATCGCTACGGCCTTTGCTAAACACCGAAACCGACTTGCCACTTTCGCCTGTACAACTTCGATCGGACCGGGCGCCACGAACATGATCACTGGAGCGGCCACTGCCACCGTGAATCGGCTACCGGTGTTGCTTCTACCCAGCGATTATTTTGCCAATCGAATTCCTGATCCGGTGCTTCAACAGATCGAGCATCCGATCGAACGCGATGTAAGTGCCAGCGACGCCTTTCGGCCAGTCTCCAAGTTCTTTGACCGCATCTCGCGCCCGGAACAGCTGTTGGCCAGCTTGCCGGAAGCCTTTCGGATTTTGACTGATCCCGCGGACACTGGTGCGGTCACGATCAGCCTTCCGGAGGACGTGCAGACTGAAGCGTTTGACTGGCCTGCCGAGTTTTTCAAGAAACGGGTTTGGCATGTGCGCCGCCCGCTTCCCGAACCTGAACTCATCGGAGCTATCGTCGAGCGGTTGAAGAGAGCGGAACGACCACTGATTATATCGGGCGGTGGAACAGTCTATTCCCAAGCGTGGGTCGAGTTGCAGAATTTTGCAGAAGAGTTTGGCGTACCAGTTACTGAAACCCAAGCTGGCAAAGGCGCGCTCAAATGGAATCATCCGTGGAACGCCGGACCGGTGGGTTCGAACGGGGCGACCTCAGCAAACGAGTTGGCAAAAAAGACGGATTTGGTTATCGCCCTTGGCACGCGACTGACCGATTTTACCACCGCCTCCAAGTCACAATTTCAAAACGCCGCGGTCCGTTTTGTTGCTGTCAACGTGGCGCCGCTCGATGCAAACAAACTTTCGGCCTTGCCTGTGGTAGCCGACGTACAGCGGACCTTACCGGCTCTGAGTCGAGCGCTAAAGGATGCGGGCTATACAGGCACCTCCGACCAATATCGCGAAGAGGTAGCAAAGTTGAAAGCACAATGGGACGATAGAGTAACTGAAATTCGGACTGTTATAGAAGAAGGCGGGACATTGCCTGAGATCGGAGTCATCGGCTTGGTCAATGAAGCGGTTGGTGGAAAGGCTACGGTCGTTTGCGCTGCGGGCAATTTGCCAGGTGAATTGTTGCGGCTCTGGCGGCCCGAGGATCCGAAGGCGTATCACTTGGAGTACGGTTATTCCTGTATGGGATACGAGATCGCCGGCGGTTTGGGTGTAAAGCTCGCGGAGCCAGAGCGAGAAGTTGTCGTTATGGTGGGCGATGGCTCTTACCTGATGATGAATTCGGAGATAGTCACGGCCGTTGCAGAGAGACTGAAATTGACGATCGTCGTGCTCGATAACCACGGCTACCAATGTATCCTTGGCCTTCAGCGAATCGTTGGCGTTTCTGATTTTGGCAACGAATTGCGCTATCGAGATCCTAAGAGCGGCAGCCTCACCGGCGACTACGTTCCGGTCGACTTCAAAAAGCACGCAGAGTCGATGGGGGCGTACGCCGTCTCGGCGCAAACAGCTGCTGAAGTCACAGCAGCCGTTCAAGAAGCGAGGCGAAGACCGGGCGTTTCGGTAGTTGTGGTTCCCGTCGACCCGGAAAAGCGGATGCCTTCGTTAGGCACTTGGTGGGATGTACCGGTCGCCGAGGTCAGTGTGTGGGACAAAACCCGCGAGACTCGCGAACATTATGAGAAGGCCATTCAAAGGCAACGACAGATCTTCACGTGAAACTTGCAACGGCGCCAGTTAATTGGAACAGCCCTGACGTACCAGAGTACCGGCCAAGGACTCCGTATCCGCAACTTCTAGAGGAGATGGAGGTGGCTG
>DATNNZ010000490.1:0-27160 GCA_035601575.1 Chthoniobacterales bacterium | reverse complement strand
GTCCAACAAAGGCTGAGCGCTATATATTGGGGTCTGCTGAAACAACCGGATAAGCATAAGATGACTACTGAATTCGGAGCGGTGGGTCCCCTGGGGCACGAGCTAGAGGCCCGCTACCCGCTTCCTCAACTGTTCTAGTTGGCTATTGAAATCCCGTTCGCGTTGCCGATGCTCTTCGACCACCGCCGCCGGCGCGCGATCGACGAAATTGACATTGGCCAGTTTTTTTTGAACGGTCTCCAGTTCCTTCTCCAGCTTGGCAATCTCCTTGGCCAACCGCTCTTTCTCGGCGGCCAGATCAACTAACCCCTCCAACGGCAGAAAAACCTGCCCGAGCGGTGTCAAGACCATCGGCATCCCCCGCGGTGCTTCAAAATGAGGATTCACCTGAAGTGGTTCTGCACCCGCTAGATTGGCAAAGACCGCAGAATCACCCGGTACCGCCGGGCGCAAAATCATCTTGACCTTCTTGTTCGAGGGAATGCGATATTCCGCACGCAGATTACGCACTTGAGAGGTCGCTCGATACACCATCTCCGCAAATTCCGACTGCGCGGAGTCCAGGCTCAACTCGGTTCGCAGATCAGTAAGCTGAGCAAACTGAATACTATCGGAGCCGTATTCCATTCGATGCCACAATTCTTCGGTGATGTGCGGCATAAACGGATGCAGCAATCGAAGCACTGCGGATAGCACATGGTCCATCACCGATAGGCAGCCGGCCCTGGTCTCCCGATTTTCGCTTTGCAGTTCTGTCTTGGCCGCTTCGAGATAGCAGTCGCAAAAATCACTCCAGAAAAAATCATAAATGGCTTGAGCGACATCGGTAAAAAGGTATTCGCTGTAGCCACGCTCGATCCGATCAACGACGGCGTTCAACAAGACGAGAATACGGGTGGAATAAGGAGAAAGTGGCAGGGCCGGCTTAGTGGTTACGCGTGGGCCCTGTAATTGGCGGAAGCGAAAAGCGTTCCAAAGCTTATTAGCGAAATTCCGCCCTTCTTCGATCTGCTTCTCATCGAATCGAATATCTTGCCCATGGGGCGCGGTCCGCATAAGTCCGAATCGAAGTCCATCGGCACCATACTTCGCAATGAGGTCGAGCGGATCGGGAGAGTTCCCGAGACTTTTTGACATTTTGCGCCCCTGCAGATCTCGAATAATCCCGGTGAAGAAGACGTTCTTGAACGGTTTCTGATCTTGAAACTCGAACCCTGCCATGATCATGCGGGCAACCCAGAGAAAAATAATATCCGGGCCCGTAACCAGGTCATCGGTCGGATAAAACTTTTTCCGCAAAGCCGGCGACATGGTCGCAAACGGCCAGAGCCAAGAAGAAAACCACGTATCCAGGACGTCCGGATCCTGTTGCCAATGCTCGGGATCAACTGGTGGCTCTACCCCGACATACCTGCGATCGGACTCGGTTTTGTGGTACCAGACCGGAATCTGGTGACCCCACCAAAGTTGCCGGCTGATACACCAGTCGCGGATGTTCTCGATCCAGTGCTCAAAACTCTTGATCCAGCGCTCCGGTCGAAACCGGATCTCCCCGGATCGGACTGCGGCCAACGTGCGTTCGACCTGGGGATACCGGAGGAACCATTGTTCGCTGAGTCTCGGCTCGATGGGAACACCAGTCCGTTCGCTATAGCCGACATTGTGTTGATATGGTTCCTCCCTCACTAATAAGCCGAGCTCGCGCAGTTTCTCGACGGCTCGCTTCCGGGCGTCGAATCGGTCCATACCAACGAATTCCTCGCCGGCCAGCGCGTTGAGCGTTCCGTTCGGATTAAGGACATCGATAATTTCAAGATTATGACGTTGCCCGATTTCAAAGTCCGTCTTGTCATGCGCCGGCGTGACCTTAAGCACACCGGTGCCGAACTCGGGATCGATCGCCTCGTCTCCGATGATTGGGATCTGGACACGCGGAAAAGGACGCCAACAATGTTTCCCGATGAAATGCCGGTACCGTTCGTCGTTCGGATTGACGGCGACGCCGGTGTCCCCCATTAAGGTTTCCGGACGCGTGGTGGCAATCTCGAGAAAAGTGCCCGGTTGCTCGACCACTTCGTAACGCATGACATATAACGTTCCGGAGACCGGTGTCGGTATCACTTCCTCATCGGACAGCGCAGTGAGCGAAGCTGGGCACCAGTTCACCATTCGTTTGCCGCGGTAGATGAGCCCTCTGTTGTAGAGATCCACAAAGACGGCGCGGACCTCCCTTGAGTACTCTTCGTCCATGGTGAAGCGTTCTCGCCACCAATCGCAGGAACACCCCAATTTCTTCAGCTGTTCGATGATGATTCCGCCGTAGCGTTCCTTCCACTCCCACACCTGAGCAATAAATTCGGTGCGTCCAATGTCGTGGCGGGTTTTGCCCTCCCTGCGCAGCTGCCTTTCGACGACGGTTTGAGTCGCGATTCCGGCGTGATCAGTTCCGGGTAGCCAAAGGACCTCCCTGCCCAGCATCCGCGCGCGACGTGCGAGAATGTCCTGAATGGTGTTGTTCAGAACATGCCCCATGGTGAGAACGCCGGTCACATTCGGCGGCGGTATCACGATGGAGTAGCCCGCTTTGGCCGATTCGGCGCGCGCGTGAAAAGACTTCTGCTGAAGCCAGATATCGTACCATCTGGCTTCAACTGTTGCCGGTGCATAGGCCGTTGAAATCTCGGCTGTCATGGGAAGCGGAATTTGCTGTGGACGAGGCCGAAGTGCAACCCACGATTAGGAAGGGGCAGTGGTTGATTCGATGCACGGGACTTATGGGACGCATGAGACCCGTGGGTCCAATGAACCAAACCGCTAACCTCCCGTTGCCGGCGTTCCCTGTGCTGTCGGGCGTTGTCTAGTCGATCGGGGTGAGGAAATGCTCCCAATCGCGGACGTTGTGCGCATTTCGGATGAAGTAGGTGACCGGCAATTCGCGGGGCGGCCGCGGTTTCTTTTGCAGCTCCAAGCCGACCTCTTCCGGCAGGCGGTTGCCCTTCAGGCTATTGACCCGCTTATCGGCCAGCACGCAATTTTCCCAACTTGTTTGGCCGCCGCGCGACCGCGGCACCACATGATCGATGTTTCCCTCAGCAGGAACCAGCTTCTTGCCGGTGTACTGGCATCGCCCGCCATCCCGTTCCCAAATGCCTTTGGTTGAAAGCTTAGGGCGACGCTTCGGCACTTTGTTGTATCGCGCCAATACGAGCACGGTCGGAATTCTGACGAGCCCACGAACTGTCCGGACCGCATTATCGTCCTCGCGAACAGCCAACTCTAACCATTCGTTCCATCGAACCGGCCGCATATCACCGATTCCTTGAATGTCGAGGCCGGTGGCGTTGCCGTTTGCCATCATGCAAAATGCTTGGGCTGGCGTTTTGACATCTATAGCCTGCCAGTTCCGATTCAAAACCAGGACGGTCGCCTTGTACAACGCGTCGTTCATGTGTTCATGCCGTTAGCGTGTGATCTATGCTTCAAAATAGGGCCGTTGTCCAGTCGAGTGGACCCGCCGTCATTCTCGCCTGAGGCTCGAATGAAATGACAAATAGCAGATGACAAATGACAAATAGCGACGTGAACGCCGCAAACCCTCTGAGAGATGATGCGTAACTGCTGAGGAGTGATTGGCGTCCCGACGCCGAACGCCAAACGTCGAAAAACGAGTGCCAATTCGCTATTTGTCATCTGTCATTTGGCATTTGTCATTTCATTCGAGCCTAAGGCGAGAATGAGGCACTATTAACCCCAATGATTTGCAAAGCGGATTACCACACCCATCCGCAAGCCCATGTATTACGGCTTTATACGGTCGAGTTGCTCCAGCCTTGGATCGATCGATGCCGGGAACGTGGGGTCGAGAGCATCGCTTTCACCGATCACGACCGATACTGTGAAGGAGTAGTTTTCGAAGCGATCGATCAGTTGCGAGATCAGAATCCGGACATCGAAATACTGATCGGCATCGAATTGGATAATGATCCGGTCACTTCCAAACGCGGCTTGAGCTGGGTAGAGGAGAATTGGGACCGACTCGACCTTGTTCTGGGGTCAGTTCACTATTTTTCCGGCGAAGAGAAGATGTTTGACGGAACGGATCAAGGTCGGCAAATCGAGCAAAGAGGCGCGGACAAAGCCTTTTCCGAATACGTGGAGCAGCTCACTTTACTGCTTCGGAGAGGACACATCGATTGTCTCTCCCATCTCGATCTGATTAAGATCCATGGTCTTTCCCCGAAAAACTATGACGCGGCGGCTACTTTTGAGCCGTTACTTGACTTGATCCGGAAGAACGATTTGGCCATCGAGATCAACACGGCCGGCTGGCGGAAAAAAGTTGGCGAACAATATCCCGCTGTCGCAATTGTGAAGAGAGCGATTGCATTGGGAATCCCAATCACCATCTCGTCCGATGCTCATTCCTACGCGCAGGTCGCCGAGGGGTACGAGCAGCTGGAAGCGTTGCTCGAGGCAGAGGGGATAGACCGGATTGCGCGGTTTTCGAAGCACCGGGCATCGGTGTAACCAGAGTTCAGTACATCAAATAGCCGCGCTTCTTGGAAGATGCAGAGGAATGCAGGAAGATCGAGAACGCCGAATATTGAATCACCGCTCAGCTATCGCCATCGTCACGCCTTGGACTACTCGTTTTTCCAGGCGATCGATCGTTAGCGACAACTCTCTTTCTGCCGTTTGCAGGAAAGGGTTCGATTCATCCGTGAGAGCGACATCTAGGTTTCCCAATTCATTCGAACGATTGAGCAAATTTAACTCTTTCAGTAATTGCGCGACGGCAATTGCGCAGTTTTCGGCAGAATCTACCAGGGTGATCCCTTTACCAACTATTTCGGAGATCAACGGCGCCAAAAGCGGATAGTGAGTGCATCCCAACACCAAAGTATCCACTCGCTCCATTAAAAGGGGATCGAGATAGAGATGAAGAATCTCTTCGGCGATCGCGCCATGGAGCATTCCTTCCTCGATCAACGGAACTAACAAGGGGCACGGTTGGCTGATCACGGTAGCGTTCGGGCGCAAGGCTAGAATAGTTTGTTCGTAAGCGCCGCTGGTCATCGTTGCTCTGGTCCCGATGACACCGATCCTTCCCGATTTTGTGGTTTTAACCGCCGCTCGGGCACCCGGCGCGATGACACCGATGACGGGAACCCGGAGTGTGTCTTGCAATCGAGGCAGTGCCAAAGCGGTAGCTGTGTTGCACGCGACGACAATGATCTTAGCCCGTTCGGAGAGGAGAAGTCCGGCAATCTCCAGGCTGTATCTCTCGATCGTAGCCTGATTCTTGGTACCGTAAGGCAAACGGGCAGTATCGCCGAGATAGAAGATATCTTCGACCGGCAAAGCCTTCCGCAGCGCGTGAACCACCGTCAATCCGCCGATGCCAGAATCGAAGACACCGACCGGCTGCGTCGGCAGGTCAACGGTGGAGCTCTTGGGGTGGAGAATAGACATTTGATTTTAGCGGATCCCATACGGAATCCCCGGTGCCGGCCGGCGCATGATCTTTCTCCGCGACTTCGCTACTCGCACCGGGACTGCTGCGTTCAACCGCCCGATTGTATGCCAGCACGCCTTGAAAAATTGCTTGGGCCATCATCTGCCGATATGCCGGAGCCCCAATCCTGGCGGCATCGCGTGGATTGGTAAGAAAACCACCTTCAATCAGCACTCCCGGAATCGCATCGTTTTTCAAGACAACGAAGCGCGCCCGCTTGATTCCTCGGTCCGGAACTCCCAGCCGTGTGATCAGCGAAGCATGCATAGCAGTGGCCAGGGCAATATTTTCGGGATCCCGGACATTGCCGAGGCTAGGTTGAAAATCAGCTAGGGTCAGATTTGGATCGTTGGTTGATGGCACTCCGCGAGGCGCCAAACAATAGGTCTCAATGCCTTCGGCATCTGGTCGAGCGCCGAAATTGAAGTGGACACTGACAAACAACGCGTTTGACTGGTGGCTGGCAAACATCGCCCGCGTTTCCAGCGGAATGAAGATATCGGCGGAACGAGTTAGCCGAACGGTAAAACCGGCTCGGGCGAATAATTCGCGCGCTCGCAAGATCACATCCAGAGCAAAATCTTTCTCATTGCCCAACGCGCTTCTGGCTCCTTGATCGAAGCCACCATGACCTGCATCAAGCACAACCGTGTGGACGGGCGCGGTCTGGATCTTAGCTGGACGCAAGACCGGCTCAACCAGTTTCGCCAAATCCATGCGCGAAATATAAAGCATTGACCCTTGTTGAATTACGGGGAAATTCAGGATGAACTTCAGCCCGTTCATGTAAAGCTCGCGTGAGTTGCTCCCGCCCTGGATTCGCAAGGTCGTCCCGGACAATGACACGCGCTGATTGGAGAAATCGGCTCGGGTAAAGTTGTAAAAGCGAGCTACATCGGTGAAAGGGATGTAGTCCCTTCCACCCTCTTTGATGAGAGTCCATTCGAAGGCGTTCACCTCGATTGCGCCTGCGAAAAACAAAGCCATCTGAGCCACAAACCAACCCCGCATGACGAGTGCAAGGATGGTGCTCGCGATTTCGGAGATCAAGCGATAAAATCGCAACCTCGTTTTGTTAGGGTGCGAGTGGTAACGCCGGGAACGTGGTGAATTGCGTTACTGGTTTGGCGATTCGCAAGCGGTTATCGGAGGATCGCAACGTCCGGTAGCGGCGTACTACCTTAGTTCTCTGAACCTTGTAGCTCGTAAGCCAGCACGCTTAAACTATAAATCGCTGCCGTCTCGGTCCGGAGTATGATTGGTCCGAGCGATACGGGTAGACATCCGGCCGTTTTGGCTAGGGCCGATTCCGCTGGAGTGAAGTCACCCTCCGGACCAATCAGCATTAATGTACTGGTCGGCCGGCGGCCATGCTGCTCACGAAAATCATGCAACACCTGCTTGAAGCTGCGCGCGTCTCCCTGGAGCGAGGCGATCAGCGGCGCTTCATATCGATCGAATTCAGAGAAAAATCTTTTGAGCGAGACCGGCGAATCTACCGTTGGCAACCAGTTCTGTCCGCATTGTTTCGCCGCTTCCACCACGACCTGGCGCCATTTCTCGATTCGCTTTCCCTCCTCGCCTTCGGACAATTGAACGATCGTTCTCTCAGAAAGAAGTGGAACAATCCGGCTCACGCCAAGTTCCGTCGCTTTCTGAATGATGAGTTCCATGTTCTTCCCTTTCGGGATTGCCTGAGCGAGGGTAACCGCGCATCGGAGCGGTTCGGTCTGCGTGACATGAATCACCGAGAGTCGAGCCTCGGACGCACTGAAATCCTGGATCTCAGCGATCGCCTCGGTACCTTTCCCGTCGAATAAGATGATGCGAGACCCAACGGCTAACCGCAGTACATCCCGACAATGATGCGTCTCGCCTTCATCCAATTTCGGCTGGTCAAGAGACCAGTGTTCCGCCGGTATGTAAAATCTGTGATCGCTCACCTACTGGCTCTAACGGAAGAAAGCCTTTGCTTGTTCGAAGAATTTCTTATGCATCGGACTATTGTCCTCTCCGCATGATTCAGCGAATTCCTCCAACTTCCGCCGTTGCTCCGAATTCAAACGAGTCGGCACCTCAACGAGAACTCGTACCCGCAGGTCTCCTTTGGCCTTGCTGTCGATATTAACGATTCCGTGGCCGCGAAGACGAAATTGCGTATTGCTTTGCGTACCAGCCGGAATCTTTAGAGTAGCCTTGCCTTGCAAAGTCGGAACAGTGATCTCACCGCCTAAAGCCGCGGTAGCAAAGGAGAGCGGTACTTCGCAGTACAGGTCGTCTTCTTCTCGCGTAAAAATCTCGTGTTCTCGGACATGGATAACGACGTAAAGATCGCCGGCCGGACCACCGCGAACTCCCGCTTCACCGTTTCGGGAAGAACGCAAGCGCGCTCCGTTGTCGATCCCGGCCGGAATCTTCAATTTGATCCGCGAACGCTTCTCCAGACGTCCGTCGCCTCCACAATCCCGGCATGGACGTTCGATGACTTGTCCGGTCCCACGACATCGGGGACAGGTCTGGGAAACCTGGAAGAAACCGCGAGCGGTGATCACTTGTCCGCGACCTTGACAGGTGGGACAGGTCATTGCTTTGGAGCCGGCCTCGGCACCAGTCCCATGGCAACGCCCGCAGGTGTCATGCTTGAGCAGTTCAATTTCTTTCTCGGTACCAAACGCCGCCTCTTCCAGAGTTATCTGGAGATCGTAACGCAAATCCGAGCCGCGCTGCCGTCCTCCACGATCGCGCGTTTGTGAACCGCTTCCGAAAATCTGGTCGAAAATACCGCCCGCGCCGGCTCCTTCCGAACCCATTCCAAAAACTTCCCGGAAGATGTCGAACGGATCGTGGAACCCACCTCCGACTCCGCCGCCGCCACGCGGACCGACGCCGCCCGAGAAAGCAGCGTGCCCGTAACGATCGTAGGCCGCCCGTTTGTCGGCGTCCATGAGTACGTCGTAAGCCTCGCCAATCTCCTTAAACTTTTCTTCGGCCTGCGGATCTCCGGGATTTTTATCCGGATGAAATTTAACCGCTAACTTACGGTAAGCTTTCTTTATCTCGTCATCGGAAGCTTTACGCTCGACACCAAGGACTTCGTAATAATCCCTCTTTGCGGACATGACTTAGGTTTCCTTGGGGCCGGTAGATACCGCAATCGGAGTGCCTTTGGACACAACTACGTTAGCCGGCCGAATTAACCGGTCCCGAAGCTTGTATCCTTTGCGGAGTTGACGGATAACGATGCCTTCTGGGACCTGCTCGTTCTCTTCCTGGGAGATCGCCTCGTGCAACTGAGGATCGAAATGCTGACCCGTAGCATCAATCATCTCGATACCGGCTGAAGACAGAAAATCTTGAAATTGTTTTTGCACCATTGCCATTCCTTCGAGAATCGAAACCGGACTTGAGGTGGTACGAGCGGCTTGCAATCCGAACTCAAAGTTATCCAAGACCGGAATCAAGCGCTCAAGAAAACTGCTATTGGCAAACTTGATCGCTTCTTCACGCTCTTTGCTCATTCGTTTTCGGTAGTTGTCCAAGTCGGCCGATGAGCGAAGCGCTAAATCACGAAATTTCTCTAATTCTGCTTTGGTCTGGGCTAGTTCGGCCTTAAGGGCACTGATCTTTTCATCAGCGCCACGAGGCGCGGCCGCTTTGGTCGATCCGCTTTCAATCTCGATCGCTTCATCGCCCGCGGATTGATTGGCACGAGCCGCCTCATCAGAGGTCGGAGCGTCTTGTTCCTCTCCGAGTCGATTAGTTGAATCACTCATAACTTCCGAATAGCAACCAGGGTAATATCGTCGGTTTGGGGTTGATTGCCGACAAATGCTTTAACGGTCTCCGTCACGCCGGTGACAATCGTAGCCGCGCTTTCGCCGGCACCCGCTTGTATTACTTCAATTAACCTGCCGATCCCAAATTCTGAACCATTTAAATCTAGCGCTTCTGTCACACCGTCCGTGTAGAGGATCAGGCAATCCCCTGGGTCAAGGCGGACTTTAAAATCGGCTGTTACCCTATCGAATACGTTTCCGCTGTCAATTCCCAGCGCCATGCCTGGTGGATTCACCTTCGTCACGGTTCGATCAGCCGCCCGAAAGAGCAAGGGCGCATCGTGGCCGGCACGAGCCAACATGATGGCATCAGCGGATTTCTGAATAACCAGATAGGCCATGCTGATAAACATATCTTCTCTGATATCTGGATAAAGCTGCCGATTGACTTGCCGAAGCACGCCGGCAGCAGATTCACCGGTACGGGCCACCGATCGGAGAACGCTTCGACACATCGCCATGATCAACGAAGCCGGAACACCCTTGCCAGAAACGTCAGCGATCGCAATCCCCCAATGATCTTCGTCGATGGATATATAATCGTAATAATCGCCACTAACGTGGCTAGCCGGAATATTTATGCCGGCTATCTCGAACCCGGCAATTTCCGGAGCGCCCGCCGGCAAGAGAATCCGCTGAATATCGCGTGCAACATCAAGATCTCGTTCCATCCGCCGCTTTTCGTCGGCTTCTGAATAGATCATAGCATTATAGAGAGCAAACGCTGACTGTTCGACGATTGACTGAAAAACCACGAAATCGGGTGGCGAAAACGGCGTACTCATTGGCCCGTTCGCAACCGCTAGCACGCCTAGGTTTTGCCGGGCGTAAACGAGCGGCGCCACCATCACAGAGTCGATTTGCAAGGCGCTTTCTTTCAGATTTTCCAGACGTCCATTATCATCCCGACTCGACAAAAATACCGGCTCCCTTTTCTCCCAGACCATTCCGATCAATCCTTCATCGGGTTTGACGGTATGCAGGCGTAAAAAACTCTCTAAGACCATCGGGGCGGTCGCACTTTGTTGGAGAATCTGCCGAGGAACATCGACCAGTGGCGGACAACCTTTGGACAAGAAAGCAGGAAGCAACATTTTGCCGGAGCGATCCGCAACGTACAGCGCCCCGCCGTGAGCATCTAAAATGCGCATCGCCCCCTCGACCATCAACCGGTGGAGATCGGCCACGCGGACATCGCCAGTAAAAGTCTCTCCTAAACCATGCAGAAAATCAAAGACCCGACTCTCTTCCAGTTGCAATTCTTCGCGTGCCCGTTTCAGGTCCTCGATCGTCCTGGTCTGGTTGCGCAATAAAAGTCCAAAAAAAACGACGGCTACGATTAACAGTCCTATGAGCAGGACGCAAAGCATGGAGCGGCGCTACTTGGACGCCCCCGCACGAAGATCCTGTTTCAGATACTCCAGGACATCCTTAAATCGTGCGAGGTTCTCCGGGTCTGCATCAACCAAGGCTTCGTGTGCCTCAATCATACAGGCAGCGTGATCCAGTCGGCTGAGACTACCGTCGGAAGAAAGCGTCGATTCGGCCTGGTCGGCCACATCCGCCTTCGACTCGACCGTGAAAAGGTTATTTAAACCAAGGTTCCGAAGTAAATCAGCGTTGCGTTCGTTTACGTTACAAACCAACAAGGAACCGTTCTCAGATTCTCGCAAACGCAAAGCGAGACCAGCCAATGTTCCCATGAACGTAGAATCCATGACCGGGCAATCCGCGAGATCGACCACAAACGCGCGGTGGCCACGCTCGAACATCTCTCTCGCAAATTCCTTCAGGGCAGGACTATTTTGAAAAGAGCCCTTCCCTCTCACCTTTATACAAACGGCTTTCCCGGTAACCCCTACCAGTATGGAAGCTGGTAAACTCACAGACTGTATCACTATACCTAGTTTGATCTTTTGCTGTCAAATACTCGAGCCCGCGAACCGGACTATTCCCATGTCCGGGACTGGAGCAAAGCCACGATCACGTTGTTTTCTATCAAAACCGCGCGCCAAGAGGTGATCGGGCCATCTTGCGAATAATCATCGCCCACAATTGCAAATTCTGAAGTATAATTCCCTCGCGCCGCAGGATAATAGCTTTCTCTGGCCTGGACGTAATTCTTCAAATTGGATTGCCGGTACTCGAGACGCAGCGTGAGATCGGCTGGATGTTTCGATTTCCAGAAGAACGTAAAATATTGTCCAATACGGTCATGCGCATCAATCCCATCGATTGCTCCCCACAATCGGCGCTTGCGCTCATGGAGAATAGCTAGCTCGCGAGTTGATTGGGGCGTAGCACCAGGGTGAGGGGGCGCATTTCGAAAGATGTCAAATTTTCGGAATTCAAAAGCGTCGTTCAAAACCAACGGAAGAACGTTGGCTTTAGGAATGGGAAGCGGGTTCTCCGCGCGAACCAGGGCTATCGTGGCAACCACGCCGATCGACCCAGCGAACAACAGCCTTTTCATATTTGGTTCATCAAACCTCACGTACCGACGGGCAAAGTTGATCGCTCGCGCTTTGAAATCGGCCAACTGACCTGCAGCGGTACGTTCTCCTACGTACGAGGCGACACGCCACCGTGTCAACAGTTTGGCAACAGCCGGAGCTGACCATTACAGAACTGTCATTCCATCGGGCCATTTCGGATTTCGGAATGCAGATTCCGAATTCCACATTCCTAATTCGCATTCCACCCTCCGCAATTGTTCGTGATGATGCATATTTAGGTCTTACTCCAATGATCGCCATCCGTTATGAACGTGGAGTCCATTTACCGGCCCTAGACCTTTGGCTCGACCCGTGGGACGAGCAGCCGACGGCTTTCGTCTCGCACGCGCACAGTGATCATATCGGGAACCACCAAGAAGTCATACTGTCCACGATTACGGCCAAATTGATGACGGCTCGACTCCCCGGAAACCGCGTCGAGCATCCACTCGAATTTCGGGTGCCATTTTCCTTTCGCAATGCGCAACTCACCCTGTATCCAGCCGGTCATATTTATGGCTCCGCTCAGGCCCACCTCTTATTCGAAAATCAGAGCTTACTATACACCGGTGATTTTAAGCTGCGCCAAGGTAAGTCGGCTGAACCAATAGAATGGTGTCAGTCCGATACCTTGATCATGGAAACGACTTACGGCTTGCCGCGCTACGTGTTCCCGCCGACCGACCAAGTGATCGCGCAGTTAGTCAAGTTCTGCGCCGAGGCTATCGAAGAAAATGTCACTCCAATATTGTTTGGCTACTCACTCGGCAAGGCACAGGAGATACTAGCGGCTTTGTTCGGATCAGGATTCCGTGTCTTGCTTCATCCGACTGTCTTTCGGATGACGAAATTGTATGAAGCAATGCAAGATCGGCTTCCGCCTTATTCGTTTTATCGCTCCGAAGACCTGCCGGGTAGCGTTCTCATTTGTCCGCCTAGCGCTAATCGAACAAGATTAGTTCAGAGCATTAAGTCACGAAGAACCGCAATGCTCACTGGCTGGGCACTAAATCCCGGAGCCAATTACCGTTTTCAGTGTGATGCTGCTTTTCCTCTTTCGGATCACGCTGACTATTCCGATCTTTTGAAGTACGTGGAATTAGTCCGGCCCCAACGCGTTCTTACTGTGCATGGATACGCGAATGAATTTGCAGAGGATCTCCGTCGTCGAGGAGTGGAGGCCTGGGCCCTGGGTGAGGAGAACCAGTTGGAACTCCCGGTAACACTGGCAATGCCCGGAGCGCCGACTCCGAGCGACTTTGTCTCGACGGTAGACGACAGTTGCGAGTTTGGCAGATTTGTTGATGTCTGCGAGGCAATCAGCCAAGTCACCGGAAAACTGCGAAAGATCGAGCTTTTGTCTAACTACTTGGGCGGCCTGGAGCCGGATGATTTAAAGACGGCGAGCACCTACCTCACCGGTCATCCGTTCTCCCAAGCCGATGGTCGAGTGCTGCAAATTGGCTGGGCGGTAGTGCGAAAGTCCCTCATGCAGGCCGCGGCCATTTCTGAACTTGAGTTTCGGCGAATCTCAGCCGGATATGGCGACGCGGGAAAAGTTGCTTACGAGGTGTTACTGGGAAAAACAACACCGCGCCCGTTTTCAATGGCTGAGGTAAAAACGCAATTTGAGAAGCTCGAACAAGCTTCGGGACCGGCCGCTAAGACTGCTCTACTCACCGCGTGGCTGACCCAACTGGACGCTGCCAGGGGAAGTTATGTGATCAGAATTTTGACCGGCGATCTCCGGATCGGCCTGAAGGAGGGTTTAGTGGAGGAGAGTGTTGCTGCCGCCTTTGCAGCGGAAGTAGACCAAGTACGAGAGGCCCACATGTTGACCGGAGATCTTGGCGAAACCGCTGTTCTGGCTTTGAGACACGCATTGGATTCGGCTTCGGTTAACCTATTTCGCCCAATTAAGTCGATGTTAGGCATTGCTGAACCAACGGCGGAGGCAATTGCGAAGCGGCTAAACAATGACTTCCATGAGCCACCGGCGATGGCGGAGCAGAAACTGGATGGTATTCGAGCCCAACTGCACGCAGGCAAGGACCAGATTCGGGTTTACAGTCGAGATCTCCGCGACATCTCCAATCAGTTTCCGGAACTAACGAATTTGAGGTTCTCTCACCCCTTGGTTCTGGACGGCGAGATTCTCGCATATGGCGAGGGACGAAAGCTTACTTTCTTCGATCTGCAGAGACGGCTGGGGCGTAAGCGGCATCTTGATCTATTCGAGACCAACGATATCCCGATTGTGTATGTCGCTTTCGATCTGCTCTGGCTTGACGGAGCGAGTTTGTTGAAAGAACCACTGCATCGACGACGCACATTACTTGAGTCGCTGCAACTACCCAAGCTGGTAGACCGATCTCAGATTCGCTTGGTCTCCACTCCGGATGAAATCGAGGCGGCGTTTGTTGCTTCGAGGCGAGCCGGTAATGAAGGATTGATGGTAAAGGATCGAGATAGTTTGTATCAGCCGGGTCGACGAGGAGGCAGTTGGATCAAACTGAAGAAGGAATTGGCAACTCTCGATGTAGTGGTAGTGGCGGCCGAGCAAGGTCATGGTAAGCGCAGCCATTTGCTTAGCGATTATACGTTCGCCCTACGAAACGAGCAGACCCAGGCTCTCGAGACGATCGGAAAAGCCTACTCTGGGTTGACCGATTCCGAGATCGAGGAGTTAACCGAACATTTCCGCAAAACGACAGTTCGGCTGAGAGGTCGACTTCATGAAGTATTTCCAGAGATTGTGCTGGAAGTCGCTTTTGATTCGGTTCAACCGAGTAATCGCCATTCAAGCGGTCTGGCCCTCCGGTTTCCGCGGATCAAATCGATTCGCCGCGACAAAACGTTTGGTGAAATCGACACGGTCGAAACCGCCAAACAGCTGGTTGCTACGGGCAGCAGTTTTTAATTAGCTGCAAAAGCTATTCCGCTGCGAATCGGCCGGGACCGACCTGCCGTACACCTTTGAGTCGATAAATTCGGGCGAACAGATTCTTCTTCGGTTCGGGCGAATTGAACTTATATCCATTTTTCATCAGGCCTTCCAGGATTTCAGATACGCCCATTGGACCGCTGCGCGATTTCAGCACGCGGACAACAGCTGGCGCTAACGGCCCACTCGGCGAAGTCGATCGGCGACCGCGGCCCCGGCCATTCAATGCGGTCGAGCCCGACCGGCGTCCTCGAGCGGTCGCACGGTTAGCTCTCCTGGCCACTGGCGGGCTAGCAACCACGCTGGTAAACTCTTCTTTGGTTTCGAGCACTTGATCCAGCTCTGATTGCAATCTTTCAATTCTCTCCTGAATCTCGGCAGCCTTTCTTAAGGTAGAGGAAGTTAGTTTCACAGCATGGAAGCTATTCTCTGTTCTTTTGATTGCAAGGAACTTTAGCTAACTCGCAGCAGTCCGGCTCCTGCCGGATCTACCCGGCTGCTTGCCGCTCACCTGAATTCGCAATATATCATGCCGGCTCAATTCCGAGTTTGACGAGCTGCTAGACATGATGATGTTAATCGAGGGCAGCCGGGCAGCAGGCGAAAATAGGACGAGAATCCGGCTAGAAAACGGGCTTCACTGCAAGCGGATAAGAACCGTGTTCTTCTGGTTGACTCTTTTCCAAGGTTATCCCTTAAGTGATATCAATGCGTAATGAAGCCATTGCATTCGCTCCCGGACGGGTCGAGCTACTTGGCAACCATACTGACTATAATCGGGGCCTGGTGTTATCGGCCGCTATCCACTTAGGCGTGACGGTTCGAGCCAGAAAAAACAGTTCCAACCGAGTCACAGTAAGCTCCGTAACCAATGGACGGCGCGCCGAAATCGACATTCAAAGCGTTGAACCGCTTCGTACGGAGCCCTGGGCCAACTATCCCCTGGGAGTCATTCAGATGTTGCGACAGACCGGTTTTCCCCTGAGCGGAACTACCATTGACATCGATAGCAACCTGCCGTTAGGCGCCGGCCTTTCCAGTTCGGCCGCATTGGAGGTTGCTACCGCCTTTGCGTTGCGTGAGCTGTATCGAATTCCGCTTGATCCAATGCAAATCGCTAAGCTGTGCCAACGAGCTGAAAACGAGTTCGTCGGCGTGCAATGTGGACTCCTGGATCAGGCGTCTTCGGTATTTGGTCAGGCGGGTAAAGCAATTCTTTTAGATTTTCGCTCCGTCGCCGCCGAGCCGGTTGCGTTGCCATCGAAGGTAGCCATTTTGTTGTTAGCTTCGGGAATTCCTCACGCACTGACCGGCGGAGAGTACAACGAACGTCGCGAGCAGTGCGCTCGCGCCGCAGCTATACTCGGCGTGACCGCGCTGCGCGAAACTACGACCGCTGTGGTCCAGGCGTCTCAGTTGGATCCGGTGGTCAAACGACGGGCGTTACACATCACGGGCGAAAACGAGCGTGTCAGCCGAGGAATTGAGGCGCTGCGCCGGGACGATCCGGAGACATTTGGTCGACTGATGTTCGAATCGCATCGAAGCTCACGCGACAACTTTGAAAACAGCACGCCTGCTTTAGACTGTTTGGTAGAAATAGCCGAGCAGACACCCGGTGTTTATGGCTCCAGGCTAACCGGTGGCGGTTTCGGCGGATCAACAGTTTCATTAGTTAGCCGTGAGCGAGCTGATCAAATTAGAGAATCGATCGCGGAGCAATATTTTCAACGAATGGGCATACGCTCCTCGTCGATGCTGACGCTTCCGTCGAAAGGAGCGGTCATTCAGTCATTCTCGCCTGGAGCTCGAATGAAATGACAAATGACAGATGACAAATTGCGAATTGGCATTTGCTGTTCGGCGTTCGGCACTCGAGACGCCTATCACTCCTCAGCAGTCACTGATCGTCTCTCAGAGCTTTGCGGCGTTTACTGCGCAATTTCTCATCTGTCATTTGTCATTTCATTCGAGCTCCAGGCGAGAATGACTTCGGGAATAAATTTTTGCATTGGGCAATGCCAAATTTGGGCTAGGGTTTCGCAGCGATGGAAAAGAGCGTCACTCCGCGGCTGAACGACATCCTCAAGTCATACGAAAATATCGGCGGCATCAACAACATTGATGGGTCCAACCTGCCCTCGAAACGAGCGGTCGCCCAAATCTGTGACGATCTTCTCCAAATCCTGTTCCCGGGTTACCACGATGAGGAACCCATTCATTCCGAACAAGTAGCGCAAATTACTTCGGCTCGTGTTCTGAGCGTTGCCGATCGCATACGAATCGAAGCTTTCAAGAGCTTGAGAGTTCGGGAACCGGAATGCCCAGAGAAGCAAGCTCAAACCATCGCGCTTGATCTCATTCGATGCATTCCCAAAATTCGCCTGCTCTTGCGTACCGATGTTGAGGCGGCGTATGAGGGCGACCCGGCTAGTAAGAGCTACGAGGAAATAATCGTCAGCTACCCCTGTGTCGAGGCGATCGCTATTCAGCGTATCGCGCACGCCCTCTATTTGATGGAGCTACCGTTGCTCCCGCGGATTATGACCGAATGGGCTCACAGCCGGACAGGAATCGATATTCATCCCGGCGCTCGAATCGGTGATTATTTTTTTATCGATCATGGCACCGGTGTCGTCATCGGCGAAACCAGCGTTATCGGGAACCACGTAAAACTATATCACGGGGTTACCTTGGGCGCGCGAAGCTTCCAAAAAGATGATGAGGGCCGCATCAAAAAGGGTGGTAAACGACACCCAAACGTTGAGGATTGGGTTACAATCTACCCTAATTCCACCATTCTGGGCGGCGAGACGACGATCGGATCCCATAGTACAATCGGAGCGAATGTGTTTCTGATGGAGAGCGTTCCGCCAAACTCTTTGGTCACGAATGAGAAATCGCAGGTCAAGATCGTCTCTAAACGAGATCCAACGGCACCGAGAAACGGAGCGGCCGAGCTGCGGCCGGATTATGAAATCTGATCATTCTCGCCTAAGGCGAGAATGACAGCATTAATACAGCTGCTCCTCCTCGTGAAGCCCGGATCCTTCCCGGATCGACCGGAGCCGACGGCGCACCCCAAGCTTGGATCGAGGACCATTGATCAAGTCGACGACTACAGCACCGACGGCAGGAACGAAGGTGGCAACTGCTACGACCATCAGTCCGAGGGCTACCGTGGCTTGATTTTTTTTGTCTAGCCTGCTGCCCAAGAGAATTCCAAATGCGCAAGCGATTGTGGCCTGCGAAACGCTCAAGAGAGTTGCCGAGGTGAGTGATAAAGTTAGAGTCTTACCGTGCTCGGTCGTCATAGAAAGTGTCGATTAATGAGAATGGCCTTTACATTTTACTATACGACTCGAAATATCGGTCCAAGCCGGAAGATTAATCATCAAGAGTTTTGTTCTCCAGGAATCCTCGGGGATGTATATTCGAGAAGATTTCAAACAGGGATACTGAGCCAATAGTTCAGGCGAGATTTACGCAATGTCGAATTCTTTTTATGCCCTCGTTTTGGCAGGGGGAAGCGGCACCCGCTTCTGGCCCTTGAGCCGCAAAAGCACTCCAAAGCAGCTTCTCCGTTTATTGAACGAAAGCACTTTGCTGGAAGAGACACTGCATCGCCTAGAAGGATTGTTCCCACCAGAAAACATTCTGATCTTGACCAACGAGGAACAAGAGGAAGCTGTCCGACAGCTTCTCAAAAAGCACCCCCGGGAAAACATCTACGCCGAACCGGCCAAACGCGATACGGCGGCGGCGATTGCCCTTGGGGTCGGATTGATTGCTGCTCGAGACTCGGGAGCGTCAATGGCAGTGCTCCCGGCAGATCATCTCATCAGGGACCGCTCGGCATTCCAGTCGGATTTGCGGGCCGCGGCCAAAGCGGCAGAACAAAGTGGCGATCTGATCACTATCGGAATCAAGCCGACCTGGGCGTGTCCGGGTTTCGGTTATATCGAGAAAGGCGCGAAAACTTATGGATCAGGCAACGACTTGTTTGAAGTCGTGCGGTTCCGAGAGAAACCAGCCGTCGATTTAGCCGAGTCATTTGTTCGAAGCGGTAACTTCTTTTGGAATGCAGGAATTTTTATTTGGACGGTAAAAGCCATCCTGACCGAACTAAACCGGCATGCGCCCGAGCTCGGAGAGTTCGTCTCCTGTATCCGCCACTCCGTTGATCTGAGCAAAATGCTCAAAAAGCGGTTCCCCTCTTTGCCTAAAATCTCGATCGATTACGCCGTGATGGAAAAGGCCGGGCGAGTGCTGGTTAAACCGGCGTCCTTCGACTGGGATGACGTTGGAAGTTGGACCGCGGTGGCAAAGTATTTCGATCAACTTCCAAATGGCAACGCGGCCAACTGCCCAGTTACCTCGGAGAATGCTGGAAACAATATCGTATTCTCCAAAGACAAGCTCCGGGTGGGTTTGCTGGGCGTAAACGATCTAATTATCGTTCAAACCGGGGACGCAATTCTGGTTTGCAATCGCCACGAAGTAGAGAACGTAAAGAAACTAGTGGAATCGCTTCCAGAAGAGCTGCAATGAGTGAACGCTGGCTAGGAATCGATTATGGTGATGTTCGCATCGGGCTTGCTGTTTCCGACGAGCTCGCTTTCCTGGCACATCCGACAGCAACCTTGCCGAACGACGGCTCGGCGGTAGCGAGTATCCGGGAATTGGTCATTCAGAGAAAAGTAACCGGAATCGTAGTAGGAATTCCCCGAAACATGAACGGCACGTTTGGTCCGTCCGCCGAGAAGGCGAAGAAATTCGGTGAGGAGCTACAGAAACAGCTACCGGAACAGCGCCTGGTTTTTTGGGACGAACGGCTGACGACGGCTGAGGCTCAACGCGTTCTGCATGGAGTTGGCAAGAACACAAAATCGAGCCGACCCGTACTCGACCAGGTCGCCGCCCAAATCATTCTGCAAAGTTACCTGGATTCTCTGCAGCTGGCGCTACCGGAGAGAGAGTTAGACAATACCGATGACCCCTCAGGCGATGCGATGCTTTAGCGCGATCGTCTGCCTGGCTAAGCTGAGCCGGCTAACTTAATTGCTCGAGTTCACGCAGGATCTGGTAACACTCACCGCATACCGGTTTTTTCTCGATGAAGTAATGAATTGGGACAATGGCCGAATCTTCCGGTTGGGTCAGTTCCCCAAAGCAACGTTCACCGCAATTCGAACACTTGGACTCTGTCATTCGTAGGTCTTTACGCCTTTCTATCAATATTTCGATGGGTACAAAGCAGCAGGTATCATACCTGATCACGGCCTGGATGGCTGCAAAAATCTTTTTGGTGCCGCACGCTTTCGGCACTTGTGCCCTGCGTCGTGGTTGTTCTCCGGTAGCGGCGACTGTCTCGATACGCCCCTGGTTTTTGCGTGGTCTCGAAAATGAGTCGGAGCTGCTCGCGACGCATGCCCCGGTTTTGATCGACCAATCGCAAAAGCAGACCAACGGATCGAGTGTCGGGTCTGAGGTCGTCCAGGCAAGATGACGAAATGGCGACTGCGGTTTTTGGCATCAAGCGCGCAACTCCGACCGACTTTTAGATCGTGCCAAACCGACGGCGCATTAGGACAGTCGCCGCTGAAGAATTGCGGCGACACGCCGATACGCCGATAGGTCTTGACGGCGCCTTGAGTGTTCCTCCTCAGTACTTCACCCGAACCAGATACAGTCCTTCCGCCGGCGCCAGATAATGGCTTTTTCTTCCTTTCGGCTCGTCTAACAGCTCCTTCAACCAAGCCAACTGACGTCGTCCAAGCGCAACTTGGACAATGGAGCCGGTCAAGAGGCGAATCATCCGATAGAGAAACCCGTCACCCGAATAATCGAGTGTTATTACTGAGCTTTTCCGCCGAACGCTGATCTTTGATATCGTACGAACAGTGGATTCCGGCGGAGTTCCCCGATTCGCCGCAAATGCGGCGAAGTCGTGCGTGCCCACAAAAACCGCAGCGGCTTTCCGCATAACGTCGATCGAGAGTTCTCGCGGAACATGCCAGGATCGATTGACCTCGAGCGGGTGCAGAAAGGTGGCGTTCCAGATTCGAAAGCGATAAACTTTACCGCGCGCTGAAAATCGAGCGTGAAAATCCGGTGGGGCTGACTGACAGCGAAGCACCCGGATCTCGCGAGGCAGATGAGCATTGAGCGCGGCGCGCCAGACTTCTCGCGAAAATTTTCCTCTGGGAACATCAACGTGGGCCACCTGAGCCATCGCATGAACACCGGCGTCTGTGCGACCGGCACCATGAATCTTGGGAGCGGCACCCAGAATCTGCTGGAGTGCTGTAACCAAGTGGTCCTGCACCGCATTACCGTTCGGCTGGCTCTGCCAACCAGAAAAAGCTCCGCCGTCATAGGCGATGGTGAGTCGCAGTCGTTCACTGGACGGAACTCGCTTTTGCACAATGCTATAGAGAATGTCTTCTGGCCGAGGTCCTGGCTAAGGAAATTGAACGCTTTATTTTTCTGGCCTCGCACTCGTTAGCCGGTCCAGATTCAATTGCATGGCGCCCGACTTTCTCTTACGCCCGGTTGGCGAACATGATCTTCCCGGTCTCAGGCATTTAGCCGATGTCATCCAAGACGGATTGACCACTCTACCCCCGGAGGACTCAGCGTTGGAAGATCGCATTGACCAATCTCTTCGCGCCTTCGATCGCCGGATCAAAAAGGCTGGAGGCGACCATTACCTTTTTGTTCTGGAGGAAGTCGGTTCCGGCGCGGTAGTCGGTACTTCTGGAATCATCGCCCGGGTCGGAGGATTCGATCCATTTTATACCTACGAGGTCCGCCGCGAACGACTGGTCCATCAGCCGCTCGGAATCGATCACGAAATGGATGTTCTTCATCTGAAACTCGATCACAAAGGGCCAGCGGAAGTTTGTACGTTGTCACTGCGACCAGAGTTCCGGCGCGCCGGACGCGGACTTCTCCTGTCGTTGAGCCGCTTTCTTTTCATGGCTTGCTTCCCGCAACGATTTGACGAACGCGTGATCGCAGAATTGCGCGGCTTTACCAACGAAGCCGGACTCTCCCCATTCTGGGAGGCAATCGGACGTCACTTTTTTACGCAATCGTTTGCGCGCGCAGATTTTCTTAGCGGCATCGGTCAGAAAGACTTTATCCGTGACCTGATGCCTAAGTATCCGATCTACGCTGCTACATTGCCCGAGCAGGCGCGGGCCGTGATTGGGCGAGTACACCGTGACGCCGAACCAGCGCTCAAAATCCTGCTGTCGCAAGGATTTGAACGAACCAAGGAGGTGGATATCTTCGACGCCGGTCCGCTGGTCGCAGCCTCGCGTCCCTCGATTAAAGCGAGCCAGGAATCTCAATTCGGTGAAATCGCTGCTCTACGGGAGCCACGTGACGGCTCGTTTTATTTGGTCGGCCAGGCTGCACTCAACTTCCGAGCCTGTCTTGCACCCCTGGAGATTACCGAAGATAAAACGGTTATCCTTTCCGAACGAACCGCTGAAGTGCTTCAGGTCGCGGTTGGCGATCGATTAGTCTTTCTCCCTCTGCCTAGCCTGAACATACGATGAACGCCACTCCAGCGGCCGAGTTCCGAGAATACAATTTCGATGGGTTAGTAGGTCCGACTCATCATTACGGTGGTCTTTCGCACGGGAATCCAGCCTCGATCCAAAATCGATCTTTGATCTCCAATCCACGGTTAGCGGTCCGCCAAGGATTGGCAAAAATGCGCGGTTTATTTGAGCTAGGGGTTGGTCAGGCGCTGATCCCGCCCTTGCATCGCCCACAGCTCGAAATCCTTCGCCGAGTCGGATTCACCGGCGATGATCAGCAGCTAATCGAAAGGGCTTGGCGAGACGCGCCGGAATTGCTTTCGGCTAGTTTTTCTGCCTCTGGGATGTGGACGGCAAACGCAGCGACCGTTGCGCCCAGTTGTGATACCGCTGACGGGCGGGCACATTTGACGCCGGCCAACTTGATCGCGAACCTTCATCGCTCTTTTGAGGCGAAGGAAACCGCCAAACTTTTGCAGACGCTGTTTCCGAATCCTGAGCTGTTTGTGCATCACCCTCCGCTTCCGCGGACTCTGGCCTTCGGTGATGAAGGCGCCGCTAACCATAGTCGGCTGGTGGGTAGAACGGAGCAACGCGGTATTCACCTGTTTGTTTACGGTCGCGAATATTTTCGACATACTAGACCGACCCATTTTCCGCAAAGACAGACGCTCGAAGCAGCCCAAGCAATCGCTCGTTTGCATCAACTCGACTCAGACCAACTCTTCTTTGTCCAACAGGATCCCGAATCGATCGAAGCGGGCGCTTTTCACAACGATGTCATCGCGACCGCCCATAACGAACTTCTGCTGTACCATCAGAAAGCTTTCGTTGCGTCAGAGCCCCTGATTGAGCGGCTTTCCGCCACCTTTGCCAAGACTCAGGGTAGAGAATTATGCGCTATCAAAATTGACCAATTCTCTTTGACCGAAGCAATAGAGTCCTATTTTTTCAATTCGCAGATCGTCACGGCTGCGGACGGTACAATGGTTCTGATCGCCCCGGAGGAGTCCCGGCACATTGCGGTGGTCCACGAAACAATCCAGCAACTGCTATCTGATCGACGCTGCCCGATTTCACGCGTGTTGTTTTTGAATCTGCGTGAAAGTATGAGAAATGGCGGCGGACCCGCTTGCCTACGCAATCGTATCGTTCTGAACGCAAAGGAACGCGCGGCTGTTCCTCGGCGAGCCTTTCTGGACAAGCAGTCTTTGGTCGACCTTGAGAACTGGGCGGATCGGCATTACCGCGAATCATTGGTATTGAGCGACTTTCTTGATCCGCTGTTTCGCAATGAAGTAGAGGCTGCGCTCGACGAATTGACCCAAATCTTAGGTCTCGGCTCCATCTACGCGTTCCAGAAAACCTAGCTTACCGCATGAATCCGCACGCTTGGATACACAGCCAACATGATCGACTGCTCGAACGTGTAATCGATTGGGCTAACGTAAACTCGGGCAGCGCCAATGAGGCCGGCCTCAACCTTGTTGCTGAAAAAATACAGCGTGAGTTTCAGGAACTTGATCCAGATAGTTCAAGCCTTCAGTTTCTTGCTGAGGCCGCCGCGACTCGGCGTCCTTTGATTCGCTTAGCCAAGCGGCTAAACATACGAAAAAAGGTGCTGTTTTTCGGACATCTCGACACGGTCTACGGCCTCGATCACTCCCTCCAACGCACACGTTTGCTGCACGATGGACGACTCAATGGGCCCGGAGTGTGTGACATGAAAGGTGGTCTAGCAATCTTGCTCTGCGGTTTAACCGCATTTGAGCGCTCGGTTCGCAAAAAAAAATTCGGATGGACCATCTTGATCAACTCCGATGAAGAGATCGGTTCCCCGTTTTCCACGCCATTCTTTGAACAGGCCGCGCAAGGACATGAGATAGGATTTGGATTTGAACCGGCACTACGTGACGGCTCAATCGCCTCCAGCCGCAGAGGATCAGGAAATTTTACACTACGCTTTCATGGTAAGGCGGCGCACAGCGGCAGAAACCCTGGTGACGGAGTCAATGCTTTAGTTCCGCTGGCACGCTTCATCTTGGAGTGCCAAGAGCTCAATAGCCGCCGCGATTCAATTTTTATCAATCCGGCCATCGTCGCTGGAGGAACAGCGCCCAATGTCGTTCCTGATCTCGCATCCTGTCAGGTAAACGTACGAACTACCGGTCCGGACGATGAAACATGGATTCTCGAAGAGCTACACCAATTCATCGCAGCGATTTCAAAGAACAGCGGGTACAGGGCTGAACTTTCCGGCAGCTTTACTGCCCCGCCGAAAATGTTGAATCCGCAGATCCAAAGTTTGATTGAGTTAGTTCAGAAAGCGGGGCGAAAAATCGGCATCGCTATCCAGGCCAGACCAACTGGTGGGACTTGCGATGGCAATCGACTGGCCGGTTTCGGTCTGCCTAATCTCGACAATTTGGGAGCGAGAGGTGACCATATCCACAGTCAAGCCGAATTCATTTATCCGGAAAGCTTGGTAGAGCGCGCTCAACTGCTCTACGTACTGTTGCTGGAACTGAACGAAAGGCTAGGAAACGGAGAACCCGGAAATCCAGAGCTATGATCATTCCAATCATTCTCATCGGGAGCGCTTTGGTTTTCCGGCTTCTCGGTTTCCTTGGAGTCCCATTTTTCGCGACTTGGCGCGACTCGGTTCTCTGCGCGCTAACGGTAATGTTCTGTTTTACCGGCATTGCTCATTTTGGGAGAACCCGTACCGACATCGAAAAGATGGTGCCGCCCTGGCTGCCGAGTCCGCGACGGATAGTGATGTGGACCGGAATCCTAGAAATTCTCGGAGCAGTGGGAATCCTCATTCCGGAAACTCGTTTCGTTGCCGGCATTTGTCTGATTGCCTTTTTAGTAGCGGTGTTTCCCGCGAACATTCACGCTGCCAGAACCGGCGCAACGCTGGCCGGCAAACCCGCTACTGCGCTCTGGATTCGAACACCATTGCAGGCATTTCTTATCATACTAGTGGCATGGACTTGCTTTGGGTGAGTTGAATTACGGCTCGTCGACCTCAAGACGCTTGCCGTAGCAGACCACTTCATCTAGACGGTACCCAAGACCTGCGTAAAACCGCGAGAGTTCCTGTTCGTTGCCGACCCGGACCAGCAAATTGATTTTGGGGCATCCGATGGATCGCAGTATCGCCTCCGCTTTCCACATCAATTGGGTGGCAATGCCTCGACGCCGAAATGGGGCAGCAACCGCTAGATAATTGATCCACCCGCGGTGCCCTTCATAGCCAATCATGATCGAGCCAACTATCTCTTTGCCCAGAGCCGCGACTAGAAACCATTCCGGATTGACGCGGAGCTTACGCGCAATGTCTTTGCTTGGATCGTTCCAAGGACGAATCAAATTACAGGAGCGCCAGAGGCGGATCACATCATTCAGATCGTCCGTCTGAAACGGTCGGATGCTGAGCCTATCGAGCTGGGTGGAAGGGTCTTCAATCGATCGCGTCATCGTTATAGATTCTTTAAGTCGCTCCGAAATCAAGGTGTCGGCGTAGCGTTGGATTCCTCGTTTGGTGGCATAAAGAGGTCGGGATTGGTTACCGCCGGGTAGTCGATACTCACATTCCCGACCTGTTTATGCCTCGTCGCTTTGGATAGATCGCTGAAGCTTAAGACGGTCAATTGGTTATTGCTCTGCCACCTCACCCGAACAGCAAGCGCATCCGGACAAACCACCGTATTCCCGGTATCGTCGGGCACAGATTGATCGATCGGCAGAATCGAAACATTGGTCGTAAACAAAACTTCATCTGGACACTTACGGAGGTAAACCACCGCCTTGAATTGACCATTCGGAGAACGTTCCTGTGATCGAATCGCAGTCCGGCATGGCTCTGGTTTTCTCGAACAACCAGCAAACCCGATGAGAGTGCAAAGCGCAATAACCGATAGGGACCAACTCCGGCTTGTCCGGTTGGCCCGGCGCGATACAGGATCGCAATTAGCGACCCCTCGGAGGCAGAACCCTACCCACAGCTCGCGGTCCGGCACTTTGGAAAGCACAAGCAAGACCTACATCGCGGCCAGTTATGCCTGCGCGCGTTTACGATTGATGTATACAGACAAAATGCCCTTTATCCGCGTCAGGACATAATAGACGGTGTGACTTCGTACTCTGACCAGATCGGCTCCAATGATCTTAGGCACAAAGTCGCTCGGGAGGTCCATTACTTCATCAATCGTCGCACCCTGGAGGCCCCGGCACAAAATCGATGTCATCGCTCGGGTCAGCGTTTGGACTTGCGGGCCAAGTGAAACGCGGAACTTCACCTGTTTGTTCGTATCCACACTCAGAAAGACGCCGACGGTGTCCGTGCATTCCTCGTCTTTTCTGACATCTTCCAAGTCAAATTTTTCCCCGTCGTGCGGAGCCCATTTGGTCGATTGTTCGGCATAAGAGATCAGCGTCTCGCGTTTCTCTTCATCCGGGAGGGATACAAAGAGATTAATGATGGATTGCAGACCGGAAGGATAGGTTGGGCTAGTCTCCACAATACCTATAGATCCCAACTCATCGAGCTCACTGCAATCCATAATTAAGCAGCAGCCTGCCGGGTCTGGCAGTCAAAGCTAAACGGTAACCTGCTAATTTGATGAGCAGTCTTTCTGGCTGCCCCAACAGGTTGCTAAGGCTTTTCAATGGGAACCCGAACCGCATTACCCCATTCCGTCCAGGATCCGTCGTAGTTCTTTACGTCGGCAAATCCCAGAAGCTTAGTCAGCACAAACCAGGTATGACTCGAGCGTTCGCCGATGCGGCAGTAAACTATCGTATGGTCGGAC
>DATNNZ010000489.1:0-20268 GCA_035601575.1 Chthoniobacterales bacterium | reverse complement strand
AGTGGCCGTGATCCTGCTTTTCGCCCTACCGTTCATTTCGAATGAAGGAGAGAAGAGCTGGCGACGCCGGCCAATTTCGGTATTGACGTTGGTTGTTACTGGCCTCACGCTTGCACTGCTCACTTACGCAGGGATGACCGGCCCTTGGTCTCCGCACATGGAAGCTTGGAAAAGCCTGGAGATTAAACCGCAGTACCTGAAAGATCGCACGCCGCTGGAACTGCAAGGAGCTCTCGTTTTTCAGAACAAGCAGTGCCGCGATTGTCACGCAATCGATGACCAGGGAGGGCACCGGGTCCCGGACCTGACGGCCGTTGCTACCCGCATGACATCGCCCCAGCTCGTTCGCCAAGTAATCCAGGGCGGAGGCAATATGCCAGCCTATGGAAAGAACCTATCTCCGTCCGAAATTCATGCGCTCGTCGCCTATCTCACATCACTGCATCCACCCAACGTTCCGCCTGCGCGAGAAGCGGTAGGGCCATTAGCCCCGATTGATGAAAAACGTTCAGGATCGCAGCCGAGCGGGGAGGATACCTTCGCGAAAGCAGAGAAAACTCCAAAGTAGGATTGAACGGACGCACGTAGGGATGCGATCCCGACTTCGCGAAGCCTACGTCGCGGCTAGGTCTACGGCGTTTCCGAACCTAAACCCGAGCGCGCGCCAAAGCGTAGCAGCGGCGGCTTTCGCGTCGTTCGAGCCGGTCCCTATCGGATTCCAGCCTTTGTAATCAGCTCTCTCTCGCGATCAGAAAACGAGAGTCCGAACGCCTTTTCTCGTGCAGCCAGCGACATTTTCTTCCAGGTCTTTTGCAGGATTGTGACCATCTTGTCCGGCTCAGTCTTATCCATTAAATCGCCGAGTTGATACTGCAGCGTCACCAGACAGAGCGCATCCTCCAAGACTTGGCACTCGAGATCTTCACCCAAGTTTTTTTTGAGATTCAAATTGCGGACGCGTGCGATCGTTTGCTCCGAGTATCCCGCTTCGCGCAGGATTTCAGTTGATTTCTGCGCGTGAAAACGCTTCAACTCCTCGCGCCACCGCAAATAACCGGCACGCGTCATCGGATAGGAATTTCTGGGAATCATCCAACGACAAATGTGCTGGCTACGCGCGGCTAACTGCAGAGCTTCCGAAGCTTCCGGGCAAAGGCGCAAAACCCAATCAGCAAGCCGCTGTGCATAGACTAGCTCGCGCGGGTGGGCTGTACCATCAATGACCACCAGGTTCGGATCGCGCGCGTTCTCGTCGTCAAATTTTCTCAATACCTGCTGAAATCGAGCTCCAAATTCCATCTGCGCCCCCCGAATGATTGCTGAGTGTGAGCTGTGACGGCACAACCTAGGTCAGAGATCCGTCGTAGCCAAACAATCTATATTAGGACGAAAATTTTCAGTCGAGAGCTGTCAGATACGATTTTCGGGTTAAAGTGATGCAGGGCTGCCCGCAATGAGCTCGTCGCTTCGGTTTTTGTGCGATTCTTGCGGGCTAGCTGCGGTTGTTTAATCCATGCCAGACGTTTCCAATGCGATCTTTGGTTCCTGGTCGATTCCTTTCGGACCAACCTTTGCGTTGATACTGACGGCTCTCCTTTACGTCAGAGGCTGGTTTAAGTTGCGCCGTCTGGCTCCCCAACGATTCGATGGTTGGCGTCTGACCAGTTTCCTCGGAGGACTGTTCACCTTATTCGTGGCAATCTCGTCCCCGCTCGACAGTTTCGCCAATCTCCTTTTGCAGGTGCATATGGTTCAGCACCTCCTGTTCATGATGGTTGCCCCGCCATTGCTCTTGCTCGGCAACCCATTTTTGCCGCTATTGACCGGTCTGCCGCGGCCAATCGCACGCGAGGCAATTGGGCCGTTTCTCGCTTGGCGCCCATTGAGGCAGCTCGGGCTTTGGCTCACCCATCCGCGTACTGCCTGGATCATCTTTGTCGCCTTCACGCTCGGCTGGCACCTGCCCGCTCCGTACGAGCTGACTCTGCATTCAGATGCCTGGCACGAGGTCGAGCATATTTGTTTCCTCTTGTCCGCGCTGCTCTTTTGGTGGCCAGTGGTTCAACCGTGGCCGAGCCGCCCGCAATGGCCCCGCTGGACCATGATTCCTTATCTACTGCTCGCTGATATCCAAAACACCGCTCTCTCCGCTTTTCTCTCTTTCAGCGATCGCGTCCTCTATCCGACCTATGCAAGCGTCCCCCATTTTGCCGGGATGACCGCGCTGAATGACCAAAATATCGCCGGCGCAATCATGTGGGTCCCCGGCTCAATTGCTTATTTGCTGCCGGCAGCAGTCATCGCTGCCCGTTATCTTTCGCCGCGGCGGGTCGGAATGGCGGTGAAGCGCATACCACGTCAATCAGTTCGACCTGGAATCCGCGGTTCTCTTCGACACCGCGTTCGCTCAGGATTCGATTTGCTGGCTAATGCCCAGGTCCGACGATTGCTCTCCTCCCTCTGGTTCCGGCGCAGCCTTCAGCTCGCCACGTTTTTCACTGCAATCTTGATCGTGATGGACGGACTGTCCGGACCACAACTACCCCCCATGAATGCCGCTGGCGTTTTGCCTTGGACCTACTGGCGCGGATTTACCGTATTGGCGCTTTTAATCGCTGGTAATTTCTTCTGTTTTGCTTGCCCTTTCACATTCGTTCGCGATATCGGACGCAAAGTTTTTCCGGCCCGTTGGAATTGGCCGCGCCGGCTGCGTTCCAAGTGGCTAGCCGCTGGGCTGGTCCTACTTTATCTTTGGAGCTATGAGGCTTTTAGTCTCTGGAATAGCCCATGGCTCACCGCCTGGATTATCGTGGGCTATTTCGTCGCCGCCCTTCTCATCGATGGTTTTTTTCGCGGCGCCAGCTTTTGCAAGTATGTCTGTCCGATCGGGCAATTTCACTTCGTTCAGTCGTTAATCTCGCCTCTGGAAGTGAAAGTACGAAACCAGGAAATCTGTCGTTCGTGCAAGACATTCGACTGCATTCGTGGCAATGCCGAGCACCGAGGGTGTGAGCTACGACTCTTTCAGCCCAAGAAAGAGAGCAATCTGGATTGCACCTTTTGCCTGGATTGCGTGAGAGCATGTCCACACGACAACGTTGGAATTATCGCCACCACGCCGGCCAGGTCGTTATGGATCGATCGAGCACGCTCTTCCATCGGCCGATTTGCTCGCCGTGCTGACTTGGCGGTTTTGGTCGGAGTACTCGTCTTTGGCGCGTTTGCCAATGCCGCTGGGATGGCTTTGCCGGTCGAAAATTTTCTCAACTTCGAACGACTCGATTTCGGCCTTCCAGGAAGACCCTTCGAGCTAGCAATCTTCTTTGGTCTCACGATCTGCGTGATTCCAGCCCTCGTGATTGCTGGATGCGCCTGGATGAGCCAGCGGCTTGGTTCCGTCAGCAACTCTCGGCTGGAGATGGCGAACCGGTTTGTGATGACGCTGGCGCCGCTCGGTGCAAGCATATGGCTAGCTCACCTCGGCTTTCACCTTTTCGTGGGATCGCACACATTTATTCCGGTTTTCCAACGCCTTCTTACCGACGTTCATTTTCCGTTCTTAGGCGCTCCGGCTTGGAATATTCGATCCTGGGCTTTTCCAGAACTACTCGACTGGGAATTTCTCGCGATCGACCTTGGATTGCTGGCCACGCTTTACTCGATGTGGCGCGTCGCTCGCGATATCGGATCGTCTTCGCGCGCATTCCCGATATTTTTGCCGTGGGGGATCTTTGCGCTTGGATTATTTGGACTGGCTATTTGGATCATTTTCCAACCGATGGAAATGCGCGGAACCTTCATGTCTTAACGATTTATCGAAATGCGGCCGCTAGATAGAAACTGTCAATCGCCGCGAACGGAACGTATCGCGCTGCAAAACGTTAACCCAGCCCCCCGGCAGGGCTGGGCTACTTTCATTCAGTCTCTTATTTTACTACTCTCCAGCCTCGGAACCGCGTTGGCCGACGGAGGCGCAGTACAACTCCATGCCACTGCTCCACCCTTTGTTGTGACCGTGTTCACCGATCCACCGCAGTGCCGAGCTGGTCAGGTAGATCTTAGTACGTTGGTCCAAGAAGAGAACGGTCCGGTTCTCGATGCCGAGGTTGTCGCTTCCCTCTCCGCGCTGGAGCCAGCCAAGGCGAGTCCTACCGCAGCCTGGCTCCCACCCGCCTGCGCGAGCACGGCAGTGACCGATCTGCGAGACGTTCCGCTGCAGATCTCTCACGGCACGAACCGTTTGTTTTACTCGGCCGAGATTCAAATTCCGTACGATGGGCGCTGGCAACTGAAAGTCAGCATTCGCCGAGGAACGGATCACGCGACTCTCCAAGGAGTCCTGGATGTCGATCGACCTTTGCCTCCCGTGACCGCGTATTGGCAATGGTTTCTCCTGCCATTTCTCGCAATTGGGGGTTTTATTTTGCAGCAACACATTCAGAAACCGCGCAAACAGGAGAGCGCAAAGACAGATTTTTAAACAGGAGAGCACAGCGCGGCGTAGCCGCAACCACATGTGGCGATTGTATCGGCGTGTCGGCGTGGTAAAGCCTCTTTCGCCCGAGAGGAATCCTCGCGAAAATGCGCGAAGTTCAACGTCAGCACTACAGAGATCACAGCGCGGCAAGCCGCAACCAAAGTGATTGGTGAGAGGTGAGAGGGTGACTGGAGACTCACGCACGCCGATTTGTCCGACCGAGGGAGAATCCTCGCAAAAAGACAAGATTCTGACTCTCTGTAGTACAAAGGAAAGGAGTGCTTTTTCCGCGGCTCGAGGTCTATGTCCTTATGTTCTAACAATTCGGACTCGATCGTTCTTGAATCAGCAACTGTGATTGAGTTTTGCGAGGCGCGACGTTCCGCATCCTTGGGAACCGATCATCGAGATTGACCGCGGCTGAGGGTTAAGCTTAAGCAAACTCGTGTCGTTGTCCTAATTGAATCCACTAGTGCACCGTCTCGCATATAATGGTGATGTCGCCGCAGGCCAGTTGGCTGTTTTTCAAGGCGCGAGCGAAGCGCCCATATCCGAATTCATCCGGGTCGAGCGAGCAACGCAGAAAAACGGCCAACCGGCCGCGGCCCGGAGGGTTGCGTTGAAAATGGGCCGGCGGCTGCGTTGCTCGTCGGTTACGTATCGATTCAGATATGCGCCCTCCTCGCGCCTTGCCGGCGGTCCATTTTGAACGCAACGACGTCATCATTATATGCGAGACGGTGCACTAGATGCTGAGGCTATTGAGATCGGTTTTCCTTCGTTATCTCTGCGATCTCCTGTTCAAAATCTGTCTTTGCGTCCTCCTGTTCGGAGCCCGGCGCTGAAACGAAACAGCAAATTCTGCGTCTATCCTTCTGTGCAACGACAACGACTCACTGAATCGCGAATTTCGGATTGCGGCCTTCGGATTGCACAATCCGCAATTCACATTCCGCGATCCGCAATCTAATCTTCCTTTCGTGCAACGACTACGCCTACCTCTTATTGTTTTTGCCGCGGTGATAATCAGCCTTCTCTTCGGCGGAGGAATCGCGCTTTACAGTTTTGTGCACGGCGACGCCTGCCGCGATTGGCTAACCCGTCGATTAAATCATTCCCTGCGCGTAGATGGTAAGCTTGAGCCAATCGCCTGGGATGGCATGACGTTTTCTTCATCCGGTTATTCCGGGACAGGCCAAGCGAAGAGCCGAATCAACTCATTGGATGCGAACGGCATTACTGCTCATTTGAATTGGCCAGCCCTTCTTGCTCGAACCTGGGATCTTGACCAGGTCAATGTTGAAAAGGTGAACGCCTACCTTGGAAAACCCATCACCAAGCAAGAGGAGCAAAAGGGTGGAGCTAGCGGTTCTGGGATCAAGCTTCCTCACTTCATCTCCTTCGATTTCCAAATCAACCATATTGCAATAAACCAAGGCAACTTGCATTGGGCAGCTGGTCAATATCAAGCCGGTGAACTGCTGGGAACGAAGATCATCGCCACGCGACGGGACGAAGATTCCTGGGACCTCTCAGCATCCGGCGGGAAGGCGCAACACACTGGACTTCCTTCGGTGACACTCGATTCCCTCTCGGCATCAACCGGATCAAAAGGCGTCACCATTACCCAGGCCAGGCTTTTTGGACAAAACGGCGGCACGATTTCACTCAACGGCTTCGTTGCGCTCGACGAAAGCCAAATTTCGCGGTTACATACGGAATTCAGCGGTGTATCGATCAATGACCTTTACCCGGAGACGTTACATCTGAACGGAATTGCATCCGGGAACGCTGACTACGCCGGCACAATTCAGCGGGAGGACGCAGGAGCGATCACCGGCTCACTGCATGTTGATAAGCTACGGATGGACTGGTCTGTTTTCCTGGGGAAGATTGGGTCGTTCATCAAAATTTCCGGGATGGACGATTGGGCTCTCGACTCAATCGATACGCAAGTAATCTATCGCGGCCAGCACTTAGAGTTTTCCCATCTCGTCGCGAAATACGAGGATCAAGCGAAGATCGAAGGGAACGGCGCCATCGACTCTGGTCAAATTAACGCCACATTTTCAGTTGGCCTCTCGACTGCGATTTTGCAACGGCTGCCGGGTGTGCAACAGAAAGTGTTTACCGAGGAACGAGACGGTCTTTATTGGGCACCTGTACAGCTGACCGGCACTCCGCAAAATCTCAAGGAGGATCTCTCGAAGCGGATCTCGAGCGCACTCCAGGAAAGCGTTGGCAAAGAGCTTAAAAGTCAGGCTAAGGATGCGATTAAGAGCTTTCTTGATTTGCTCAAACATTAATTGGCGTGTGTGATGGCGAAAAGGAGCGATCACCACCGAAGGCGTGTGTCAAGAAAGCCTAGGCTTTCTTAATACGCGCCTTCGGCGCTGGACGACGCATTAAAGGCTACACTATGCAGAATGCAAAATTTCGACCCAATGTCGCTGCTATTGTCCGACGCTCTAACGGACGCATTCTCGTGGGTGAACGATCTGATCGAGCTGGTTGTTGGCAATTCCCGCAAGGTGGAATCAAAAATTCAGAAACGCCCGAACAAGCATTGCAAAGAGAACTCCAGGAAGAGATCAGTCTTCCACCTGACAGCTATCGCATCTCGGATCGGCGGGGACCCTATCGCTATCTCTTTCCGCCCGGTCGCAAGAAAGAGGGCTTCGATGGTCAGGAACAAACTTATTTTTTGATTGATTTGCTCCCTACCTACTTCGAGCCATCACCACATACCCCAGATCCAGAGTTTCGCGCGATTCGCTGGATCTGGCCGCACGAGTTCGAAATTGCCTCGGTTCCCTCTTTTAAGCGCGAAGTCTATCGCCAAGTGATGTGCGATGTTTTTCAATTACGGCTCTGAAATTTTTGTGAGGGTCGATAAATTCCCTTTGACTCAGTCGATTAATTCCGGCATCACCATGATCGTATGCTCACCTTGGGAATGTTCCTCTTTCTCGGTTCAGCTCTTCTCACTTGCGTCTGGTGGGTGTGTATCAAGGATGATCCAGATCGGACGCATTGAGGTCGATTTTGTCGATCCTTCGGGGTTTCAAATACTTTCTAAAAAATGGGTATGAAGTGATCGTGGATTTCTAGCACAAGAAGCAAAACGGATTCTCTTTTTGCGAAATCAGTTCTCTAGCCCGCATCGCTCACCTGTCGTGGCGGAAGATTGGTGAGCAATGCGGGTTCAGGAATTGCACCGCTGACGGTGATCTTCCGAGCTTGCGTCCACCCCAGGATTTGGACAGAATAGCTGCGAAATGAAATCAGTGGGCTGGCTTCGGTTCATCTGGCAAGCAAAGCTGCTACCGGTCACCAGCTATATCATTGAGGAACCGTACTCCATTCGCCGAGCCACTCGCCCTGAAAAATCGCAAGTCTGGGCCCTCATCAAAAGCTGTTTTGCTCAAGACGCATGCTGGAATGACGTCGCCACCGCTTTAATTCCGCGACTTCATAACGAGTTCGAAGAGAAGTTCACTCATCATCGTGACATTGACTGTTTGGTGATCACCAATGGCAACCGGGTGATCGCGGCTTCGTTGGTCAACGTCGAGGTCGTTGCGGAAAATCATCTTTCTTCCGGCCCTTGCATTAGCAGTGAATACCGAAATCGCGGTTTCGGGTCTTTGCTCCTGAAGGAATCTTTGTTGCTGGCGGCCAAAGCCGGTTGCCCTCTGATTCAGGGTGTAACCAGAGCCACGAGCCCGGCTGCCAAATTCGTATATCCCAAATACGAGGGAAAACCGAGTCCCTATGTCGTTGATCTCGGGCAGCCTACCGCGAGCCTGTGGTCGTCGCGATAGCTGATAGCAAGAAAGGCTGAAGCGATCTCGGATCGGAGGCTCCTGGCTCGGTCGAGGTATGCGGACTTTTCGCTGATCATCGTTTTCGTCGCGAACGTAGCGATGGCGACTACGGTTCCATTTTCTCTTTTTCGTTGAAAATTGCTTTATCTCTTATAAGTGTTCATACGAACACAATGCCGCCTGCCGATAAAATCATCCAGCTCCGGAAAATTTTGGCTGAACGTTTCCCTCAAGGAACTCTCCCTACCTCCACGTTTTTGTCCACTGGAGTCACGGGCTTAGATCGTTCGCTCGGTGGTGGATTGCGAAGAGGTGCCGTTGCCCAAGTCGTTGTCCCCCATCCAAGTGGAGGCAGCGCTCTCTTACTGCACGACATCATCCAAACAATGCAACACCGGTTCGTTGCTTTGATTGACGGAAAAAACAGTTTCGAGCCCCTCACTGAGACCCCTTTTTTACTTTGGTTACGCTGCCAAAACGCCGCTCAAGCGACCAGAGCCGCCGATCTCCTTATCCGAGACGGCAATTTCGCTCTTACCATTCTCGATTTGAAACAAAATAGCCCTCGGGAACTCAGAAAGATCCCCGCAACCACCTGGTACCGCCTGCAACGAGTGGTTGAAGAAACCCGCGCCACTCTGCTGCTCCTGACTCGTTACTATATTTCAGGTAGCTCCTATATCGCGCTGCAGATCAATGAGCATCTGCAAATGAGGGATCTTTCTCAGATTTCTTCCGTCATTTCCGATTCCCTGCCGATCGAATTTTTATACCGCAAAACTTTGGTGGAAGCCGAGTATGCCAGCGCATAAAATTCGTTTATTTGCCGTCATCTATACCCCCTATTATCGCCTGCAATGTGCTCGACAAAAGCGATTGCATGCTTTACCCGAAGCGGTCAACGCGAGCAATCAGTTAGAGCTTTCGATCGAAAAACCCATGCTCGACTGTCCGGTCTCGTTGAGTGCCAAAGTCGAGGAGGAGAAGCCAGTCGCTCTACTCGATACGGAAGGCAGCCGAATTATTGAAGTAAATCCGGTCGCAGCTGCTGCCGGGATAGAGATCGGAGTCACCACGAGTCTGGCTTTGGCGCGAACATCCGAGCTGCAACTCTTTGCGCCCGCCACTGAATTGGAACACCAACAACAATCGGCGCTCCTGCAACTTTGTTATCGTTATTCTCCCTATCTTGAGAATACGGCTGCCGGTGTCTGTACGCTCGATTTACAAGGAAGGAAGGACCACAATCCGGAATGGTGGGCACGCGAGCTCTTGGCCCAATGGCGCTCTCTTGGTTTTATCGGCCAGATTGGTATCGGCCCAAATCCGGAAGTAGCCTGGCAAGCCGCTAAAATTGCTAATCCATTTCTACAGGTGACAGCGGAAAGCAGCTTACTCCAATCGCTCCCTTTAGAATCATTAAATCCCTCTCCTTACCTTTTCGATATTTTACGAAATTGGGGGATTCGAACTTTGGGTGCACTTACCCGATTACCTCGGGAAGAGATGGGACAACGTCTGGGATTGGAAGGATTATCGTTATGGGACCGAGCGGCCGGCAAATCCAAAAACGTACTCAAACAAACCCAACCGCCCGAGACTTTCATTGAGACGGTCGATCTCGAACATCGCTTGGAAACTTTGGAACCATTGTTGTTTCTGCTACGGCGGTTTCTCGAACGGCTGACTCTGCGAATCACCGCCGTCTATCGATTTATTGCTGAAATTCGGCTCACTCTTGCGCTGGAAGATGGAGAGAAAATTGTCCGAAATTTACAAATCCCCGCGCCAACTCGTGACGTGGAAGCCTTGTTCCGGATCGCTTCGCAATACCTTGATACCGTTCAGACCCGCGCACCAATAGTGAGATTTGAGCTTGAGGCCATTCCGAGTAACCCAGGACAAAATCAATTCGATCTTTTTCAGAGTGGCCTCAAAGATCCTAATCGTTTTTTCCAGACTTTAGCACGATTGGCCGCTTTGCTCGGAAACGACCAAGTCGGCATTCCGGAAAAACTGAATACGCATAAACCTGATAGTGTTCGATTACGTATGCCGACCTTCGATTGGTCAGGCACCGATCAAGCCGAAAATAAACATTTAAGGATCGGTGTGCCTTTACGCCGTTATCGGCCGGCGATCCCGATCGAAGTGCAATTAAATAAAGAGAAACCTACCTGGATCTGCGGTCACACCGTGACGGGTCAAGTCCGGGTAGCTCGAGGTCCCTGGCGCACTTCAGGAAATTGGTGGAATGCAGATCGCTGGGATATGCAGGAATGGGACATAGAGCTGGAAGATGGGGCGCTTTATCGGTTGGCATTAAACGCAGGAAGGTGGGTGATCGTCGGCGTCTACGACTGAACAAGTGACAGGTTGCGGGTTTGCGGGTTGGAAGTTAGAGGGGCGCTACACTCGTCTTCCCGACTTCGCGGATACTGCTGACATATAACTAATGGCAGCCGCATTCGGCCAATTGTCTCCTAAATCCAGATTCTAAATTCTAAATTCTCGATTCCGATTTACGGCGACTGGGAACAGTCGCTTGGCTATCGGCTATCTCCCATGACTCCTTACATCGAACTACATGCCCGCAGTGCTTTCAGCTTTTTGCGTGGAAGTTCTGCGCCGGAACACTTGGCATATCGGGCAGCCGATCTCGAACTGCCCGCCGTTGCTTTATGTGATCGAGACGGTGTTTTCGGCGCACCTCGCTTTCACACCGCAGCTCAGGAATCTAAAATTCGATCGCTCATTGGCTGCGAATTGACGATGGAAGATGGCTCGGTACTTCCAGTCATCGTGCAGTCCCGGAATGGATACCAGAATCTTTGCCGTTTGCTTTCCCGAGCAAAATTACGTGCACCAAAAAATGAGAGCTCAATCGGTTGGAATGAGCTCACTGAATTTCGGGAAGGTCTGCTCGGTTTGACCGGAGACGAAGAAGGACCTCTCCAGCGCGCGTTGCGGCACGGTAATCTGGCCCAAGCAGATACACGATTGGCCGATTTAAAACGTTGTTTCGGCGCAGACGGTATATTGGTCGAACTTCAGCGGCATCATCTTCGAGAAGAACCATGGTTTGAGCGACAACTCATTCGTCTAGCCGAGAAACATCGGCTCAAACTGGTCGTCACCAATGGTGTTCTGTACGCCACTTCCGATCGCCGTCCCCTATTGGATGTTTTCACCTGTGCTCGCCAGCACACGGATCTTGATCATGCCGGTCGCGTCCTTGAACCAAATTCAGAACGCCAACTGAAGGATGCGAAAACCATGTACCAGCTTTTCGCTGATCTACCCCATGCCGTAGCAAATAGCGCTGCTATTGCCGCCAGCATCGATTTCACTCTCGAAAATTTGGGATACCAATTCCCGCGTTTTCCCGTTCCACCAGGAGAAACGATGGATAGCCATCTGGAAGCGGTCACCTGGGAAGGAGCCCGTAACCGTTACGGCATCATCACTCCTCCCGTACGTGATCAAATTAAGCGGGAATTAGATCTGATTCGCCAGCTCGGTTTTCCCGGCTATTTCCTGATTGTTTGGGATATTATTAATTTTTGTCGACGCTCGAATATCATGGTGCAGGGGCGTGGCAGCGCTGCCAATAGCGCTGTCTGTTACAGCTTAGGGATCACCGCGGTAGATCCGGTTGGCGGCAAACTCTTATTCGAGCGCTTTCTCAGTGAAGGTCGAAAAGGTTGGCCCGATATCGATCTCGATCTCCCCAGCGGTGATCGTCGGGAAAGCGTGATCCAGGAAATTTATCGACGTTACGGACGTTTAGGTGCGGCCATGACCGCCAACGTCATTTCTTTTCGTGGTCGCAGTGCGATGAGGGAGACCGGCAAGGCGCTCAATTTGCCCGAAGACGTCATGGACCGTTTTTCTCGGTTACAGGCGAATGGAGATTTTCCGCACACGTTGTCCGCTCGTGATCAATTGCGCCAGGCCGGGCTCCCGATCGACCATCCTCGATTGAACGCTTTTCTGGAGATTTTTCATGCCATGCAGGGATTGCCACGGCACTTGGGCCAACACTCCGGTGGTATGGTAATCTGCGAAGGACAGCTCGATTCGGTTGTTCCATTGGAAAACGCGACCATGCCAGGACGTACGGTTATTCAGTGGGACAAAGATGATTGCGAAGATCTGGGTATCGTCAAAGTCGATTTGCTCGGTCTGGGTATGATGGCAGCCCTGCAAGATGCGATTGAGATTTGTGCCCAACGTGGTCGACCTGTTGATCTGGCTCAGTTGCCTAAGGATGACCCAGAGACCTACGACATGCTCTGTGCTGCCGATACGGTGGGCGTGTTTCAGGTCGAAAGCCGGGCGCAAATGGCCACTTTGCCTCGGATGAAACCGCGCGAGTTTTACGATCTGGTGATCGAGGTGGCAATTATCCGGCCTGGACCCATTCAAGGGCATCTGATGCATCCTTATCTGGCCCGGCGCGAAGGCACGGAATCAATCAGTTATTTAGATGATCGATTAAGGCCGGTTCTCGAACGCACTTTGGGTGTTCCACTATTTCAAGAACAAATGCTCAAAATCGCGATGGTCATGGCCAACTTTTCTGGAGCTGAAGCGGAAGAGCTCAGGCGCGCCTTGAGCTATCACCGTTCCCAGGAACGCATGCAACGGGTTGAAAAAAAATTACGTGCTGCGTTAGCCGCCAATCAGGTCAAACCAAAAGTGGCCGAGGAAATCGTAGCCGCTATCACTTCTTTCGCACTTTATGGATTTCCGGAATCGCATGCGATCAGCTTTGCCTTGATCGCATATGCCAGTTCCTGGCTGAAGGTGCATCGACCGGCGGAATTTTACGTCGGCCTACTCAATAATCAGCCAATGGGATTCTATTCTTCCGCTACACTGATTAAAGATGCGCAACGCCGCCATCTCCGGGTATTGCCCGTTTCCGTAGTACACTCCGACTGGCTCTGCACCGTAGAATCAGATCAGACGATCCGTCTCGGATTTCGTTTAACCCAAGGCATTCAGCAAACCGCCGTAATTAAAATGGTCGAACAACGTCGCCGTCGCCCTTTTACTGATTTGGTCGACTTTCGTGCCCGCACTCATTTTGCCCGCGATGAACTTCGGACCTTAGCCAAGGCTGGAGCGTTAAATCCACTGACCACGCACCGTCGCCAGGCGCTTTGGTCGGTCGAAGAAGAGTTTTACCAAGACGAATTATTCATTCCAGATCTAGAAACTAGCGCGCCTCTGCCGCCAATGGAACCAATAGAAAGATTGACCTCCGATTTTGAAACGATGCGGCTAACCGTTGGTCCTCATCCGGTTGGTTATCTGCGGCCAAAGTTACCTAATGATATTTGGAGGAGCATCGATCTGCCTCAAGCACCCAATGGCAGCCGGATCCGGATCGGCGGTCAGGTGATTTGCCGGCAACGACCTGGCACCGCCAAAGGATTTGTTTTCATCAGCCTGGAGGACGAGACCGGTATCAGCAACGCCATTGTTACTCCTCAATTATTCGAAAAATATCGGCTGGTGATTACCCAGGAATCGTTTCTCTTGATCGAAGGAATTCTTCAGATCCACTCCGGTGTGATTCATGTCCGAGCCAAGACCATCGAACGGCTTCCCGCGCTCGCCTTAGACCACGCCGATTCACATGATTTTTGTTGATCAATGATCGCCAAACCGAGCCTCAGCGGCTAGAAACTGTCGAAGCTCTGTTTGATGAACGATATGTCCGCGATTAGATAACGTTGAGACGCACCTTCAGTGCGTGACCTGCGAAAATCCAAAATCCTAGGGCTTCGCCCAGGCTATCCTGAAACGCGCCTTCGGCGCTGATCACCTATCACTACTCACCGCTTACTCCTCGCTGACGTTCGTTGCTTCCCCACTGGTTTGCCAACATTCCGTTCACGAAAAGCTGGAACGGGTGATAAAACATGATCGGCAACAAGATCAAACTGAGGTCGGAGCTCGCGCCAAAAATCAGCATCGCCAGAGGTACACCCATCGCCAAAGTCTTTTTTACCGAACAGAAGTACACAGCAATCGAGTCTTCTCGGTTCAGTCTGGCAACTCGCGAAGTGAGATAGATTAGCAGCGAAATAGTCACAAACAGAAAAACGACGATGAGAAGCACTTCCACCGTGAGGACCACACCATACTTGTCCCAGATTCTCTCAATCACAGAATCACAGAAAGCGGTGTAGACGATAAAAAGAATGACTCCATTATTGACCGGGTTGATCCAACGCTTATTCGCGTCAACCCAATCCCGAACAAAGCGACGAAGGACGGTCCCGACAGTGAAAGGGAGCAACGTTAGCATGGTGATTTGAATCAGCAGCGGACCGATCGGCCCGCTGTGACCGGTTGCGTGCATCAAGAGGCTCACCAGCATCGGGGTCAGTATCACTCCAACGATGTTCGAAAACGCCGCACTCAAGATGGCTGCGGCAGTGTTCCCTCCCGCTACCGAAGTGAGTACTACCGATGTCGAAACCGTCGAGGGCAGTACGCAAAGGTAAAGAAAGCCTTGTTTAATCGCCTCCGGTTCGTCGGCCCAGATATGAGGCAACAACAGCTGAAATCCAAGCCCAACGATCGGGAAAATGACAAAGGTAAAGACCTGAATGATGACGTGCAGCCGCCAATTCCCCGCTCCGCGCCGCACCTTCTCTAGCGGAATCGAGAGCCCTTGAAGAAACAGAATCAGCGCGATTCCGAAATCGCTGATCAAATCGGGATGTAACCAGCCGTTCCGTGCTCCGGGCTCCGGAAAAAGAAACGCTAAAATAACGACGCCAAACAGCCCAAGAATAAATCGGTTACTTCGAATCCAGGCCGGTACAATTGCGGGTTTCCGGTGCGGTCCAGATCGCGCCCCAATCGACCCGGTCGGAATAGACGGCGAGTCGATTTTTGGCCCATTATCCATAAGGGTTACCAATTGGATCAAACGACCACCCGATCAAGAGAGTTCGGCGGTAAGGCGAAACGAGTTCGGGGGTAAGGCGAAACCCGACTCCGCCAAGCCTACGTCGCGGCCCACGTTCTGGGAAGGGCATCGCTTAATAGCTCGGGCGCGCCGTAGTCCGCGAAGGCGGCAGATCCAGCGAAAACAGGATCTGTGAGCCTCGCGTCGCCTGTCGATTAGGCTCACACGCCCCATTTCGCTGTCGCTCAGGGGCGTGTTTCGCCCTGCCAATCAGGGGCATGTTTCGCCCAATCAGGGTATGTTCGCCCGCGATTGACCGACCACCGATTAGTGCTCGCGCATTGACTTTCGCCCATTCTACAGTTCGTTGACTGCCCGGCTGATCCCCACCCGCATCCGCCCAAGCGGAAGAAGCGTTTGCGGGCGGGGATCTCGGGAAATTGGCCACTGTCTCTGCATGTCTGGTCCCACTGAAAATCTAATTCTGGAACGTCTGAAAGCGGTGAAATTCCCCGGCTACAGCCGAGACATCGTGAGTTTCGGACTGATAAAAGAGCTAAAGGTGTCCGGCACCGACGTTTTCGTTCGATTGCAGGTCGCTACCACTAACCCAAGCATTCCGGAAACGTTGAAGCGGGACACGGAAAGCATTCTACGCGAGACACCGGGCATCAGCTCGACCAAGGTCGTCATCGACATCACTAACCCACCTGACGTCGCTACTCCGGCGCCGGCGGGAACCAGCGCAATCGCGGGAGTAAAGTATGTCGTTGCCATCGCTAGCGGCAAAGGCGGCGTTGGCAAGTCAACGGTAGCCGCGAATCTGGCCGGCGCATTAAGGTTGTCGGGACAACGAACGGGGCTTTGTGATTGCGACATCTACGGACCGAGCATTTCTCTCATGTTCGGCGCCATACATGAGCAGCCAATGGCGACTTCCGACAACATCATCATCCCGATCGAGCGCTACGGCATTAAATTGATGTCAATGGGATCGCTTTTGGATGACACATCACCGGCGATCTTGCGAGGTCCGATGGTCACCCGAGCCACCCAACAGTTCTTGCGTCAGGTCGATTGGTCTGGGCTCGATTATTTGGTGCTCGATTTGCCGCCCGGCACTGGGGACATCCAGCTTACGATCGTTCAGACGGTGGCCCTGTCTGGGGCGGTGATCGTTACTACGCCGCAAGAAGTCGCCTTGATCGACGCACGAAAAGCGAGCGCAATGTTCGCCAAAGTGAATGTTCCGGTGCTAGGCATCGTCGAAAACATGAGTTATTTCGTATCGCCCACTGATGGCCAGCGCTTTGATATCTTCGGTTCGGGTGGCGGTGTTCGCGAAGCCAATCGCTTGCGGGTGCCTCTCCTCGGTCAGATTCCCATCGACTTACACACCCGTGAAGCTGGAGATCGCGGGATGCCGGTCGTTCTCGAGAAGCCAAAGGGTCCCATTGCCAGTGTGTTCCTGGCCATGGTCGATCTGCTGCGGCAGCAAGTCGAAACAGCAGCCGGATCGTAGACGATGAACTTCATTGAGAAAACAGACAGGGCTCTTCTTATTCGATCGCAAGCTACCGCTCAGCCCGCGAATTCAAATCCGCCCGGCTGCTTTTCGTATTGACTCCGGAATTCACTTATCGACACACTCGATTGTCAGAAAATGGAAGCCCAACCGCCGAAGGATGATCCCACGGAACTGGTAAAGAATTCTGCTCTGTACAAGGAGTTTCTGGCCGAAAGAGAAGAAATCCTTCGCCACAAATGGATTGAGAGCGAAAAGGTTGGGTACGATATTGGGTTTGAACGGGCGTTGCTCGATTGGATCGTGAAGCACCGCTCGGCATGGCGCGAGAAGCGTCAGCGTGTGGCCAAAGAAGGATAGTCCAGCAGCCCGCGGGACCTGGAATTGAGTGGAATGGTAGATAGTAAATTTTAGTCAAAGACAAGCGGACCGCGTAGACGGGCTGCTGGGGCCTTTAAAGCAATCCAGAGAGGTTGCTAAGGTGAGTTATGTCGAGTTCTGTCCTAATCTTGGATGAGGAAGCGATCACCCGCGCCCTGCGGCGGATCGCGCATGAAATTCTTGAGCACAATCCCGCCTCAGGCGAGCTTGTGCTCGCGGGAATCCCCCTCCGAGGAGCCGCGCTCGCTGAACGTTTGGCGGATCAGTTAGGACAAATCGAAGGTGTCCGCCCACAGACCGGAGTCATCGATATCTCAATGCATCGTGACGATCTTGGCCTCCGCGTCCGCCTTCCCGATGTCTATGAAACTCGTCTCCCTCTGCACCTCGAAGGACTGACCGTCGTGCTCGTTGATGATGTGCTCTTTACCGGGCGAACCTGTCGCGCTGCGATGGACGCGATAACCTCCTTCGGACGACCCTCCCGTATTCAGCTAGCCGTTTTGGTCGATCGTGGGCATCGCGAACTGCCGATTCGACCCGACTACGTTGGCAAAAATTTGCCCACCGGCCGCTCCGAGTCGGTCAAAGTGCGGCTAATGGAAACCGATGGCCAACCCGACTCGGTCCACGTTGAAAAGCCATGAAAAGCTCTTCCTCCACGCTTGAAAAGAACCAGACCCGCAACTGGACGCGCAAAGACCTGATCAGCATCCGGGAACTGGAAATCTGGGAGCTTGAACATGTTCTCGATTCGGCAGCTGCTTTTAAAACGGTTGGTTCTCGCGATATCAAAAAGGTGCCGGCGTTGCGGGGGAAGACTCTGGTTAACTTTTTCGTCGAGCCAAGCACCCGGACTCGTACCTCGTTTGAGCTGGCCGCTTTTCGGCTCAGCGCCGACGTCGTCAATATCTCGGCCAGCACTTCGAGTTTACAGAAGGGCGAAACACTAAAGGACACCGCCTTGAATTTACAGGCGCTGCACACGGACATTATTGTGTTACGCCACAGTTCGGCGGGAGCGCCAAAATTTCTCTCGGAGCGCCTGGAATCCAGTGTTATCAACGCCGGCGATGGCGCGCATGAACATCCGACCCAAGCCTTGCTTGATGTATTCACGATACGCGAGCGAATGGGACGCGTCTCCGGACTCAACGTTGCTATTGTGGGCGATATTCTGTTCAGCCGGGTAGCGCGCTCTAACATCTGGGCGCTCAAAAAATTGGGAGCGCACGTGACGCTGGTTGGACCGAGCACATTGGTTCCCCGCAGCTTTGAATCCATCGGAGTCAACGTTGTTCGTCGACTGGATGATGTGTTGGAAACCGCTGATGTGATCAATCTGTTGCGGATTCAGATTGAGCGCCAACGCAAGGAATATTTCCCGAGCCTGAACGAATACATTCGCTTCTTTGGACTCACCAAAGACCGGGCCGAGAAGTTAAAGCCAGGCTGCTTAATCATGCATCCCGGGCCGATCAATCGAGGGGTAGAACTCGATAGCGATTTGGCCGACGGAGCGCGGAGTGTAATTCTGGATCAGGTTACCAACGGGTTGGCGGTTCGGATGGCGGTTCTTTATCTCTGTTCCACGGCGGGCCGCAAAATTCGATGAGTAATCTTACTATCCAGGGCGGCAAAATAATCGATCCAGCAACCGGCCGGAACGAAGTCGCGGACTTATACGTTGTTGACGGAAAAATATCGTCCGCGCCTCCACCGGAAGGCGCAGCCGCAATCTCCGCTGAAGGCCTGGTCGTTGCTCCCGGATTGATCGACATGCATGTTCATTTTCGCGAGCCGGGCCAGACGCATAAAGAAACCATCGCGACCGGCAGTCAGGCAGCGGCGGCGGGTGGATTTACTTCCGTTATCTGCATGCCCAACACCAGTCCGCCCACCGACGATCCGAGCGGAGTAGCCTGGATTCTGGATCGGGCACGGCAGACCGCCAGCATCAACGTATTTACTACCGGTGCGATCACCCGAAGTCTTGCCGGCGAAGAAATGGCGCCGATTGGATCGATGGTACAATCCGGCATCGTTGCGATCACCGATGACGGCCATTGTGTACAGAATCATGAATTGATGCGGCGCGCGGTCGAATATGCCCGGATGTTTGATCTCGCCGTGCTCGACCACTGCCAAGACTACTATCTCGTGGGCAACGGTGTGATGCACGAGGGTCATTGGAGCACGATCCTTGGATTGCCGGGCTGGCCACGAGCAGGGGAAGAACTCATGGTTATGCGCAACATCCTGTTGGCCGAACTCTGTGGCACTCGCATTCATTGCCAGCACTTGAGTTCAGCCGGCAGTGTCCGGCTTCTCCGCAACGCACGCGGACGCGGCGTCGCCATCACCGGCGAACTTTGTCCCCATCACATCGCGTTGACCGATAAGACGATCAGCTCATTCGACGCGAACTACAAGATGAACCCTCCCCTGCGCGCGCAGGAAGATATCGACGCTCTGATCGAAGGGGTGGCTGAAGGCACCATCACGATACTAGCCAGTGATCATGCGCCCCATGCGGTTTTTGAAAAAGAGGTGGAATTCGATCAAGCGCCTTTTGGAATCCTTGGACTGGAGACCGAACTCGCGATATTTCTGACTATTCTCCACCATCGCGAAAAGGCGATCTCGCTCGATCAGCTGATCGCCATGTATACCGTCAATCCTGCTCATCTCCTGCGACTGCGCAAAGGAACGTTGCGCCCGGGAGCTGACGCCGATATTACGTTGATCGATCCGAATCTCGAGTGGGTCTATCGAAAAGAGAAATCGCTTTCCCGATCCAGAAACACACCCTTCGATGCCAAAGAATTCAAAGGCCGCGCCGTTCGTACAATCGTGGCCGGCAAGACGGTGTGGGAGTTGGGAGCGGACGGCGTGACGGCGTGACGGCGTGTGGGCGATTACGCCCATTCGCCCACACGCCGCTTCGCCCTCTCGCCGATACGCCCATACGCCAGCACGCCGTCACGCTACTCCTGCTAACTCTTCCGTCTGGACATTGAATTGCAAATCGTACAGCCGGCGATACACGGTCGAAGAATCCAAAAGCTCGCGATGGGTACCAATCTCTCGTATCTGACCTTGCTCCATGACTACGATTTGGTCCGCC
>DATNNZ010000488.1:0-2760 GCA_035601575.1 Chthoniobacterales bacterium | reverse complement strand
AAGCAGTTGGGCTTTGCGACCTTTTCCCTGCTCGACGCCACCAAGAGTCTCCGTCTCGTCTTCACTGTGTTCGATCTTTTCCTGGGCCTCTTCGGAAGCCTCGCTCTCACCGTCGCTTCTCTCGGCATCATCAACACCCTGGTGATGGCCATCCTCGAACGCCGCCGCGAAATCGGCATTTTGAAGGCGCTCGGCGCAACCGACCGCGACGTGCGCAGCCTTTTCTTCGCGGAAGCCGGCACCATGGGACTCTTCGGCGGTTTCTTCGGTGTCGCTCTAGGCTGGCTGATTGGGTCCGCGCTGACGTGGGGCACAACCATTTATCTTCACCGCCAGAATTTGCCCGGCGTGAAAATTTCCTACATTCCCTGGTGGCTGGCGCTCGGCGCCATCGCGTTCGCCCTCGTCGTCAGCCTCGTCGCCGGACTCTACCCCGCCGCCCGTGCCGCCCGCCTCAATCCCGTCGACGCCCTCCGCTACGAGTAGCCCGGCCAACGGTTGGTCGTGGGTCATTTTCCGATTACCGCTGCGAGCTCAACAGGTCGTTGCAACACCATCTAATCGGATGATCCGACAATACTTCCCCTAGAGAACCGATCTGTCGGGCTGTACTCAATCAGAACCTAGCCAGGGTAGTGTTCTGTTTGATTCAACGCTCGCGAACGGTTTTACCTCTTGAGACGCCTGCAAGTAGACTTCGAGCTTAGCGTTGCGTCGACCCATTGAGACTGCCGCGTTAATCAGGAGTAGTGGCCCGATTAAGACCGCTTCAACGCTTCTAGGACTTTTTCCAGTCTGATTTTAGCGGCGGGAACCTCAGGGTCGTCCAATGACTCTTCCATCCGACTCAGAATGCCTTGCATGAAAATAATGGCTTGCTCTTTCGACATATGCTTTAACAATTCATCCGTTGTCAGCTCGAAGGCTTCCACTTTTCCAGATACGCGTTTCATGGCAATCCCCACTGCGTTTTGTACTTTACCTGATTTTCATTCGAGCGCGTACCGACGGGCGAAAACGTAAGATAGTTCTTACCGGAACCTACCTTACCGGTTGATGCGTTAATCAGGCACTGAGATTCTCCCGTGCTTCTTTGGCGATAAGTCCACGTAGATTTGCAGGCCGTGTTGACTGTCCGAGGATTATGATTTCCGTATGGAAACTCGTTTCAAATGGCCATTTTCTGTACTGGTCGCCGTCCCGGTAATGCTCGTGGCGCACGCTGTGCCCTGTAAACCTCTCGCTCAATCGGAACACCCAAGCACTACTCAAAACGCTGCTGGCCACCCATCTAACGAGCACGACGACTGGGCACGAGCACCGAAGATATTGCAAGCCGCCAATTCCTGGCACACCGGAGACCCTCTGCCCCCCGAGCTTCGTCGATTGCGCAAATCCGAAATGGGCGAACCAGGCCCCATGGACAGCAGTACTTTGATAGCTCAAGTGAGCAACCTTCCTTTGCTCGCGGCGCTTGTTGTCGATCCAAGCGCGGACCCTGAGTGCCGGGAAGATGCGCTTTCGCAAGGGATACAGGTTGGTGGACCTAATCGATTCTTCGACCTACTGCGATCTCAGCTTTCCACGGCTGCGGCAAAGAACATTCAGCACTGGGTCAAAGAAGTCCATGATCGGATATCGCGACCTCACGCTGTTGTCGATGCATTATTCATTAGATATGAGGATATGTCGCGCCAGCAGGCTCTTGCTGTAATCGGAAGGATTACGAACGATTTGCGACGGGGCGTGCCATGGCCCAAAGTATATAAGCAGTACTCGGAGGAATTCGGCTACAAGACTGGAAACACCACCAAAATCGGGCTTTACGGACCTCTTGTCGTTTTTCCGGATCCAGCGCTGGGCAGCGGCCATATGTCTCAAGGCGCTGTATTTGAATGGCAGGGGACGCCTTTACCGCGCCGTCTAAGGGGTTTGGCGTTCTTCGATCCTGCACATCTTCCGGCGCTTCTGAAGGCCAGTGTCGGCGATGTGATCTCGCTGCCAAGCGAACAAAATCACGAATATGTACTGTACCAAGTCCAAGAAATCTATAAAGGCGATGCGGAGAACCGTCCCCAGTAACCGGCAAGTATGAACCTCATCAATCCTTCGGTCATGGTGCTCTCAGTGGCCTAACTCTGGTTAGTCAGATAATCGGAAACTGATCCATCACCCAAGTTTTCCTTGACTTTGGTTATCCCTTTGGTACAATTCACTTTAGGAAAAATCCTAGTTTGACTGCGGGAGCTTGCTCCCGCTTTTGTTTTTTAGGGCACCTCTTCACTGCCTCCCCCGCTTGATCAACCAAAAACATACTGTTTGGAATCGGGCGCTTGCGAAATGCTTATTCTGTAAGTCATTTCTTTTAATGCTCATGCACCATTGATGGCGGGTAGGGGCCGACCTCTCGGGAAGCGAAACGCTTTCGCTCACCATTCCGTTGTGTACGAATGCCCCATTTGTGCACAATTTTGGTGCAATCTAAGCCCCTTTAGAATCAACACTTACAGAAATGCTCGCAAGTGTTGATTCTAAACCACTTACATAAAACCTAAGTCCTTTAGATGCAACACTTATGAAAAACATAGGGGGTGGGGGCCAGTTATTGTTAAAGGTACGGACCGGGCACATTCCTGGCAGATTAGATCGGGAAGCATTCCTAAGGACGTAAGCAAAGTGGCGCGCGCGTTGCCGCTCTTCCGTATAAGATAGGTGTCGCTGAAATTTCAAGGATAAACATGGAGACTGCCTACATCTGCG
>DATNNZ010000487.1:0-5354 GCA_035601575.1 Chthoniobacterales bacterium | reverse complement strand
CGAATTCCGCCAAGAAATTCCTCGCATTCTGGCCGGGCGCGACTCGCAGGCTGGTTGTGACGCTTTGGCCTTGTTAGCGTCGGAGTTCGAGCAGTCACGTTCGCTGATGCAATGGCATCTCAGACAATCCAGGGAACGATGGAGAATGAAGGTTTGGAATCGTCCCGCGATCGCTGATGTAACTCGACTCCTTTTGGATCCAAGCGCGCATCTTGTAACAACCTCCGAGGACCTGCTTGAAGTCGTGATCGAATCGCTTCAGAGACTGCAAAGTCGGATTACGGATACGCCTAATCCTTTGGTTTATGATTTTTGGTTTATCGGAAAGTTAGGAAACAGTGACTACAATCACGGCCCGCATTACGAGGAGCACGTCGCTCGGCGTATAGCGGCCTGGCTCCAAGACGATCTTCAGAGTCGGCATCCAGCAGTCATAAACCGAGAAGTGGTACCGCGATGGCAGCAGCGGACCGACATCACCGTTGAGGCTCCCCTCCGGTCCGGAAATTAAACGCTCGTCCCAAAAGTTCTCATTGAAATCAAAGGCAATTGGCATCCGTTCGTCCGGACCGCCTGCGGAACACAGTTGGTTGATGCCTATTTGCGAAATCAAGTGAGTGCTACGGGCATTTATCTTGTCGTGTGGTTTGGGGCAGGGCGTCTTCCCGGTGAGGGTAATCCACGCTCCAGTAGACTCCGTAGCCAAGACCTCTCCTCAGCAAGCGCCGAGATCGCAGAACTGGTCGCCAATCAGCGCGACACGTTCACAGTTCAAGGGTTCGTTCTGGATTGCGCGCTTGCCTTACCTCTTCAGATCCCCCGTCAGTCCGGCGACTAAAGCGGCGAGGTATATTGTATCGATCACTATCACAACAGTGTCAGAGCTCACTGGGTAGAAGCGGACCGAATCGATTGCTCAACATCATTTACCGAATAGTTTCAGCAAAGACTTACGATCCAATGGCGCACGTTCGTAAAGATACTCTCTGCCGACCACCGGAATGGTGGAAGCATCTGAAATGGCAGAAGCGAACATGCGCGAAGTGCGAACGAACGGCAGCACGGCGCGATATCGATAAAGAGCGAGGCGAAATAAAATGAGCCGACACCGGAGCAAAGAGGCAATCGCTATCATCCTGCGTAACAAAGAGCTCTCCCGCGATGAAAAACGCGAACAGTTACGCGCGCTTATTCCCGACGACAGCTTGAAGATTAACGATCTAAGTAAGGCGACGCTCGAGCAGCTCGCGCAACTTCAAGCAGGCTTGGACATCACCCAAAGCTATCCAGAGACTTAACGCCGAGGAATTCAAGGAAAGAGATTAGAGCAATTGCCATGATTAAAGCCGACCTCTCCGACGTCTACCGAGACTACATTGCCTGCCTTAATAAGCAGGACTGGCCGAAGCTGGAACAGTTCGTTCATGATGAAGTGTACTACAACGGTCAGCGGATCGGGATATTAGGTTATCGCGAGATGCTGGAGAAAGACTTTTATGAAATTCCGGACCTTTATTTCGACATTCAGCTGCTGATTTCCGATCCGCCTTATATAGCGAGCCGGCTAGAATTCGACTGTACGCCAAAGGGAAAGTTCCTTGGACTCCATGTAAACGGGAAGAGAGTTTCCTTTACCGAGAATGTATTCTATGAATTTCGGAGAGAGAAGATTTGGCAAGTATGGTCGGTTATAGATAAGGCAGCTATCGAAGCTCAGCTTTAGCGCGAAAAATTATCCCGTATCTCGTCTCCAAGCGCGATTGCTCACCGGTGAATTGTTACGAATGGACGTTGGAATCACATTAAGTGTTAGCGGCGAACCGAAGAGGTCTCCTCAGGGCTCAAAGCGGTCTATCACCCTGCTGGATTAAATGGGTCCTGAGCCAAACCATCGGCTGGCTTTTACTCGCTCGAGATCTTGTCGAGTGAAAAACCGCATCTGTTCGCGCGGAACAAAGGGACGCCGGTCGGACCGACTTTTGGTTCACCCTCGGGTCAGCTCCAAGAGTTGCTCAGCTTCGGGTGAAAAGCGGCCAACACTTCCAAAACGGCAAAATATTCGGCGATCTTGCGCAGCGGTATCATACCCGGCGACTCATCCGCTCGAAAGTCCGGTTCCAGGCTGAGGTAATCGCATGTTCACGTCTGGCTTTCAGCACCCCTTGATTATAGCTGCGAGCACTCGCCGGTTGCGTCGCTATTTTTTCGGCTTGCTCGTTGATCGCAGCAACGAGTAGATCGTGTGCTTTAGTTTCCGGTTCGACTAAAGCCGCGTCGGCTATTCGTTGCAAATCCGCGTATTCTGTGTCGGTCAATTGAACGATAACTTCTGGCATAATAGTTGGTCTAGCGTTCTGGATCTGGCCCGTTCTCAAAACGGCCACGCCAAGCCACAGTAAATCTAAAGCAGTAGGAACTCGACGTCCCAGATCTAAGCGTTCCGCCAAATCAGCATTTTGAATAACAAACCTACGAGACCCGCTCCAAGGACGACCGGAATGATGTCCCACTTCCATCTGGTCATGCCGATAAAAGCAACCACACCGACGACTACAGCGAACCAATCTGCGGTGTTTGCAGCCGGGAAAATGACATGCAGCCCAAACCAGACCGCGAGATTTAGAACCACGCCGACAACCGCCGCGGTGACAGCGGACAAGGCGGTAGTCAGCCCTTCGTTTCCGCGCAGTTGTTCGATGTGAGGCCCACCCAAGAAGATCCACAGAAAACAGGGCACAAACGTGGCCCAGGTGGTTATCAATGCACCGATGGTGGCCGCCAGAATTGGCGGTAGCTGGCCAGGATTACTCCAGGCGCCGAGAAAGCCAACAAACTGGGTGACCATAATTAAAGGACCGGGCGTAGTCTCGGCGAGTCCAAGTCCATCGAGCATCTGACCGGCGCTAAGCCAGCCATAGTGTTGGACCGCCTGTTGTGCCACATACGGGAGAACTGCATAAGCTCCGCCGAAAGTGACTATTGCCGCGGTGCTGAAGAAGACCCCTTCCCGAAATAGCGTATGATTTGGACCCAGCCAAAAGCCCAGCAGAAGGACAGGTGCCCACCATAGCAATATCCAGGTGATACACACCCGAAGCGCGCGACTCCAGGAGGGCTTCGCGTGTTCGGGGACTGCCGAGGTATCATCCAGGACCGAATCGTTCTTTCCCTTTCCGTGACCGCGGATGACAAGGAATTTATCGCGCTTCCACTTGCCTCCGAGGAATCCGATGAGTGCGGCACTAACGATGATCAGAGGAAATGGAACATGGAGAAAAAAGATGGCTACAAAGGCCGCAGCCGCCAGCGTCCACATCACTTCGTTTTTCAGGGCCCGGCTCCCGATGCGGATAACTGCGGCGGCCACAATCGCAAGCACCGCTGGCTTTAGACCGTAAAAGATGGCTGCGACCCAGGGCAAATTTCCCCAAGTCACATAGATATAGCTGAGCCCCCAAAGAATGAACATCGACGGGATGACAAAAAGAGCGCCCGCAACAATGCCGCCCCATGTTTTGTGCAGAAGCCAACCGACATAGATAGCCAGTTGTTGAGCTTCCGGTCCTGGTAGCAGCATGCAGTAATTGAGCGCATGCAGGAAGCGAGCTTCGCTGATCCATTTCTTCTTCTCGACCAATTCGGCATGCATGACCGCGATTTGTCCAGTGGGTCCACCAAAGCTGATAAATCCAAGTTTTAGCCAAAACCGAAAGGCTTCTCCGAAGCTGGGATGCCGCACGCTTTCTGGTCGAGCGTCGTCGACGTTTCCTGGATTTGACAGCGTTTTCATCCCCTTTTGAATTGTGCGTAGAGTGCGTCAAAGCATTCGAAGCCTTTTGCGAGGATGTCATGGTCGGTCAACCCTTGCTTTGCCCAGCCTTTGAAGATTTGTTCGACGCCGAACCCTTCGACTCGATGAAATTTGTCGTCCTCCACGTCCGCATCGTGAATGAGTTCAGCTAATCGGAGCACGGCTCGGTCGCGAATACCGAAACGTAGGATCAGTGTTTCGAATGTGCAGCAGTCCCCGTGATGGCTGAGTTCCACCTCAAACATATCGTACGGGATTGCTTCAGGGAACTCCGCGGGTGAGTTTGCGAAAACGAATTTGGCGCCCGCATCGATAAATCTGCGGATCAGCCAAGCCGAACCGACGCGATCGATTTCCGGACGAGGACGGGTAATCCATGTTTTATCTCGATAATCCTCGACTCTGAGGCGTGTTGCCGTTTCAGGTTTTTTTTTGGGAGATTCAAGGGCTTCAGCTTTCTGCAGGAGCCTCTGTACATCCTCGCCACGTGGGCTTTGAAAATAGTCGATGTCTCGAATCTCCTGGAAACGCTGGCGCAGTTTCTGTAATTGAGCGGAGAATGTCTCGATCGATCGTTTGTGGGACTTACTGTCTTTGATGAGATGAGTAATCGGTTCGACGATCTCATCATAGTCGCGTGCGCGAGCTTCGTTGAACATCGCGACTATGGCGGCGTGTGGCATGCCTTCAATGTCTTTGACTCGGACGAGTGTAGCCTCACCGCCTACGTCGGTTACCTCTTTTGCTAGCCATTGAAATCGCTCGTAGTGGACCGGCTCGTCCGGGAGCACGTAGGTCGACGTTTTAAGCTGGATAGCACCAAATTTTTTCAGCCGGCGCCACACCTTGACCCGCTCGCTGGATTGCTTGGCGGGCAGATTAAACAATAAGAACAGCCAAGAACCAGGCGTCTCGTTTGACATGGATATTTCTTTTCGTAACACCTGTAACTTTGTCTATTCGATCTCCGCTCGAGAGTCAATCTTTTCTGAGCGTTGTCGATAGCTTCAGCGCAATGTGACGAGCTCAACCGCGGAAGAGCACGGTCTCGTAAACGCGTGGGTTTGTTACTCTGATTATCGCGGCGACGAGCAGCAGCGCCACTTTATCGTTCACAGCAGAGGACAGGTGAAAGAGCAGTAAAACCGTGCATTCCATCAGGATCTACATCTGTCGACCCGGTCCGTAGCAGTCGTTATCCAAAACGAGAAGCGTCGGCACCAAGCATTAGACTAAGGAGTAGCCCGATGAGCCGTTGTCCCAAAGCCAACTGCGCGAGATGCAGCACGAGCACAACCGACAAGAAGCCGTACGCAAACACGGAGATCGTGTCATAATATCTTTCCGCTACGAGTTCCCGCGGATCGCCGGCGGCCGGACCGCCGTTCCGGGCGGCGGCGCGCCCCTAAAGGTCGTCACTACCGGCGTCTCTTTCGATAGGCCTCCGGTCACTTCGGTGCGACCGCTATCGGTAAGACCAATGTTAATGGCGAGGCGTGAGATGCGGTTGTCAGTAATGGTGTACACGAAGTTACCAACGCTA